>CAZEQV010000194.1:0-7068 GCA_964514435.1 uncultured Verrucomicrobiota bacterium | reverse complement strand
AATCTGCACTCTTTGACCATTCACGAGCTTCGTCAGAAATTGCGCGCGGGTGAGGTGTCAGCCCGTGAGACGACTCAGGCGGTGTTGGATCGTATCCGGTCGGTTGATGGCCGTGTGAAGGCGTACAACTGGGTGGATGAAGCGGATGCGTTGGCGCAGGCGAACGCGGTTGACCGTGCCGGGTTGGCGCGAAGCGACCGGGCACTGGGCGGCGTGCCGGTGGCGTTGAAGGACGTGCTCAATGCGGAGGGTCAACCTTGCACGTGCGCCTCGAAGATTTTGGAGGGGTACATTTCGCCTTACGACGCAACCGTGGTGGCGAAGTTGCGTGAAGCCGGTGCGGTTTTGTTGGGGCGGACGAACATGGACGAATTTGCGATGGGCAGTTCGACGGAGAATTCGTCGTGGGGTGTGACGGCGAATCCGTGGGATTTGGAGAGGATACCGGGCGGTTCGAGCGGTGGGAGCGCCGCGGCGGTGGCGGCGGATGAGGCGATTGTGGCGTTGGGCAGCGATACCGGTGGGTCGATCCGTCAGCCGGCTGCGTTGTGCGGGTGCGTGGGGGTAAAACCGACGTATGGGCGGGTGTCCCGGTATGGTTTGGTGGCGTTTGCGTCGTCGCTTGACCAGATTGGCACGTTCACCAAAGACATTCGTGACGCGGCCATCATGATGCGTGTGATCGCCGGGCATGATCGTCGGGATTCGACAAGCGTACCGGCTGAGGTGCCGGACTATGAGGCGGTATTGGGTGCCGATATCAAAGGGATGCGGGTTGGGTTGCCGAAGGAGTATTTCATCGAGGGGTTGGATGCGGACGTGGCCGGTGCGGTCAACGGGGCGGTAAGGAAGTTGGAGGAGTTGGGCGCGGAGGTCGTGGAGATTTCGTTGCCGCACACGGAGTATGCGGTTGCCGTTTACTATTTGGTGGCCACGGCGGAGGCGAGCGCGAATCTGGCCAGGTTCGACGGTGTCCGGTACGGGTTGCGTGTGCCGGGCGATGGGGTGATTGATATGTACGGCAAGACGCGCGGGCAGGGGTTTGGCCCGGAAGTGAAGCGGCGGATTATTCTGGGGACGTATGCGTTGAGCGCCGGTTATTATGATGCGTACTATTTGCGGGCGCAGAAGGTGCGGACTTTGATCCGGCGGGACTTCGAAAGGGCGTTCGAGAAGTGCGATGTAATTGCAACGCCGACTTCGCCGACACCGGCATTCAAGCGTGGCGAGCGCACGGAGGATCCGTTACAGATGTATTTGAGCGACATTTTTACGATCAGCGCAAATTTGGCCGGTATCTGTGGATTAAGCGTGCCGTGCGGGTTCACGAAGGACAATTTGCCGGTGGGGTTGCAGGTGTTGGGCAGGACGTTGGATGAGGAGACCGTGTTCCGCGTGGCGCATGCGTATGAGCTATCGGTGGATTGGCGGAAGCGGAGGCCGGTGCTTTGATCATGGAATACGAGGCTGTCATCGGGTTGGAGGTTCACGTCCAGATCAAGACCGCGAGCAAGATGTTCTGCGGTTGCGCGACCGGTTCGGACGCGGCGCCGAATACGAATGTGTGTCCGGTATGCCTGGGATATCCGGGTGTGATGCCGGTGATCAACGAGAAGGCCGTTCGGCAGACGATTCTAACCGGGTTGATGATCGGTTCGAAGATCACGCGGCACAGCAAGTGGGATCGGAAGAATTATTTCTATCCCGACATGCCGAAGAACTATCAGATTTCGCAGTATGACTTGCCGTTGTGCGTCGGCGGCGTGGTGGAGGTGAAGTTGGAGGATGGTTCCGTGAAGCGTTTGGGCGTGACGCGCATTCATTTGGAAGAGGACGTGGCCAAGAGTACGCATTTTGCGGACACGAGTGGCGTGGATTTCAACCGGGCCGGTACGCCGTTGATGGAAATTGTGAGTGAACCGGATATGCGGTCGCCGGAGGATGCGTTTGCGTATCTGACGTCGTTGAAGGAGATGTTGGTGAGCGCGGGTGTGAGCGATTGCGACATGGAGAAGGGGCAGTTGCGGTGCGATGCCAATGTGTCCGTGCGTCCGGTGGGGCAGAGGCAATTTGGCGAGAAGGTGGAGATCAAGAACATGAACTCGATCTCCGGAGTGAAACGGGCGCTGGCCTATGAGATTGGGCGACAGATTGCCGGGTTGAAACGCGGCGAGAAGATGGTTCAGGAGACGCGACGTTGGGACGACACGACTGCCGTGACGCAGGTGATGCGAACCAAGGAGTACGCGCACGATTACCGTTATTTCCCGGAGCCGGATTTGGTGCCGGTGGAAGTATCCGACGCGATGTTGGAGGAGATTCGGCTTGGATTGCCGGAGTTGCCCGAGGCAAAACGGCAGCGGTTCATGAAAGAGTTTGGGTTGCCGGAGTACGATGCCGGGGTGCTGGTGGCAGATGTGAGTTTGGCGGTATTTTACGAGAAAGCGGCGAAGGCGTCATCGAATCCGAAGGCGGTTGCCAACTGGGTGATGACGGAGTTGTTGGCGAAGTTGGGTGAGTCGAAAACCAGGATCGCGGAATGTTTGATCAAACCTGAGCAGATGGCGGAGTTGGTGGGTTTGGTGGAAGCCGGTCGGATCAGCGGGAAGATGGGGAAAGATGTGTTTGCCGAGATGTTCGAGAGCGGCAATGCGCCGTCAGCGATTGTGAAAGAGAGAGGGTTGGCGCAAGTCAGTGATGCCGGTGCGTTGGAGGCGATGGTGGACGAAGCGATCGCCAAAAACCCAAAGTCGGTTGACGATTATCGGGCGGGAAATGAGGCGGCGTTGAATTTCCTGAAGGGTCAGGTCATGAAGATGAGCAAGGGCAAGGCGAACCCGCGGATGGTGGGGGATATATTGGCCCGGAAATTGAAGGTTTGACGCTCCAAACAGCCTGCTGTCTTGACGCAGTGTGGGGCGGGCGGTAATGTGATTTTGCAATTCACGCCACGTAGCGAACGCAAATGCCAGCCCAAGACGAATTTGTAATTGAGATCCTGCGAGACATGGGGCTTGTTTCGCATGAGGATATTCTCCAAGCCAAGGAGGTGGCCAAGGAAGAGACTGTTGGCTTGGTGGATGCGCTGATTCGCATGGGGAAGGTGACCGAAATGGGGGTCACCAAGGCTCTGGCCGCTCAGTTTGGCATGGATACGATCAGTCTGGCGGAGTATCGGGTGCCGGACGAGGTCGTGGCGATGGTTCCCAAGCATGTGGCGCATCGCTACAAGATCGTGCCGGTTTACAAGCACGACAACACCTTGACCGTAGCCATCAGCGATCCACTGGATGTGGATACGGTGGACAGCCTGCGGTACATCTTGAAAATCAACGTTGAGGCCGTGGTGGCTTCGAAGTCCGACATTGAGGCGTCGCTGGCTAGGTACTACGGCAGCGCGGATGACACGGTCACCAAAATGTTGCAGGAGATCACGGAAGGTGAAGTTGATCTCGGAACAACCGGGCCGGGTGGTCAGGTTGTCGTGGAAGACAACGCGGCGACAGATGCCGACGCTCCGATCATCAAACTGGTTGGACTGCTCATCTTGGAAGCCTACCGGAACCGGGCCAGTGATATTCACATTGAGCCGTTGGAGAAACGGTTGCGCGTGCGGTACCGCATTGATGGCATCTTGCATGAAGTGGACAATCCTCCGAAACGGCTTCAAGCCGCCATCATCAGTCGTTTGAAGATCATGTCCAACATGAGCATCGCCGAAAAACGCGTGCCGCAGGACGGACGCATCCAGATACCCGTGATGGGCAAGACGCTTGATTTGCGCGTGTCGGCGCTGCCGACGAATCACGGCGAAAGCATTGTCATGCGTATCTTGGACAAGACGAGCGTCCAGTTGGGCCTGGCCGATCTTGGGTTCTTCAGTGACGATCAAGAGACGATGAATCGGTTGATTCATTTGCCCGATGGGATTTTCCTGGTCACCGGACCCACCGGCTCCGGCAAGACGACCACCCTTTACGCCTGTCTCAACACCATCAATCAACCTGACCGGAAAATCATCACCGTCGAAGACCCCGTCGAGTATCAGTTGACCGGTATCAATCAGGTGCAAGTCAACACGGACATCAATTTGACGTTCGCCGCGGCCCTGCGTTCCATTCTCCGCCAAGCGCCCAACATCATCATGATTGGTGAAATCCGCGATTTGGAAACCGCGAGCATTGCGGTGCAAGCATCTCTGACTGGTCACTTGGTCTTTTCCACGCTCCACACCAATGATGCGCCGTCAGCCGTGACCCGGTTGATTGACATGGGAGTGAAACCGTTCCTGGTGGCGTCGTCGGTGCGCGCCATCATGGCCCAACGATTGGTGCGACGCGTTTGCACGAAGTGCCGGGAGCCTTACACGCCCACCGAATACGAAATACGGGCCTTGAAGATGGATCCCGATGCAACTGCCAAGACACAAATCTGGCGGGGGCGCGGTTGTCCCGAATGTTCCAAGACGGGTTATCGGGGACGAATGGGCATTTACGAAATCTTCAGCATAGATGAAGAAGTCCGGCAACTGATCTACGAGCGGGTGGCATCCAATGTGATCCGCGCGCGGGCGCGCGAGTTGGGAATGCGCACCCTTCGCGAGGATGGCGTCCGCAAAATCATGGCTGGGCACACCACGCCGGAAGAGATCATTTTGACGACGCAAGGCGATGAAGACTAACCGGGACGCTGTGAAACGAGATTTCAGAGAGGATTGATTTCACTATGGCCATACACATGGATGATTTGTTGCAGGTGGTGGTGGATGAGGGTGGTTCTGATTTGCACATCCGCGTAGGTGTTCCGCCGATCATCCGTTTGCACGGATCGTTGCAGCACATGGATCTGCCGTCGTTGACCCCCGAAGACACAGAAAACCTGATGAAGGCGATTACATCGGAAGCGCACATTCAGAAGTGCCGGGAGATTGGCGGTTCGGACTTCGGCTTCGCTTTCGGAGACAAAGCCCGGTTTCGTGTAAGCGTGTTCAAAGAACGCGGCAACTATGGATTGGTGCTGCGTCAGATTCCCAACAAACTGCTCACCTTGGAGCAAATCGGGTTGCCTCCCGGCATCAAAGACCTGTTGTTCCGGCCGCGTGGATTGATTCTCGTGACGGGACCAACCGGCTCCGGCAAGACGACGACACTGGCTTCGATGATTGATGTCATCAATCAAGAGACCGACGCCCATATTCTGACGATTGAAGACCCGATAGAGTACTATCACCCGCACAAGAAAAGCATTGTGACCCAGCGGGAGATTGGGGTGGACGTGACCAACTTTGCCGAGGCCCTGCGCCGCGGTTTGCGTCAGGACCCGGACGTCATGTTGGTCGGTGAAATGCGCGATTTGGAGACGATGGAAGCGGCGATTGCGGCCGCGGAAACCGGTCACTTGGTGTTCGCCACCTTGCACACCACGGGTGCGGCACGCACCGTGGATCGTATTGTCAATGCGTTCCCCACCAACCAGCAGGAACAGATTCGGACGCAGTTGGCTTCCTCAATTCTTGCGGTCATTTCACAATTGCTGTTGGTCCGGGCGGATCAAAAGGGCCGAGCGGCCTGTTTTGAGATCATGATTTCCACGCCTTCGATTCAGGCGCTTATCCGCGACAACAAGACGTTCCGGATCACATCGGATATTCAGACCGGCGCCAAGTACGGCATGGTGACACTGGACTCGCACCTGATGAGCCTCTACGAACGGGGCGTCATCAGCTACGGTGATTTGATCACAAGCGCGCAAGACCCGCAGTCTGTCCTCAACAAACTGCAGGGCGAAGACACACGGAGACGCTAGCATGTTCGAAAGCGAGCTATCCGTCCTGTCTGAAATTGTCCGCGAGCGGAACTTGATCAGTCCGGCTCAGTTTGCGGAAGTTCAGGAAGAGCACGAGCGCACTGGCAAACGTCCGGCTGAGATCATCGTGGATTTTGGGTTGATGACCGAAATCGAACTGCTGAGGGCCATTGCGGATTATCAGAACTTTGACTTCTACGATTTGGAGGAGTTGGAGATACCGCGAGAGGTGCTGCGAATCATGCCGGCCAGCGTGGCGCGGATGTATGAAGCGATACCGGTCGCGGTGATGGGCAATCTGGTCACCGTGGCGGTCATTGATCCGACCAATCCGCAACTTGTTGAGGAGCTGTCCTTCGTCATCGGCAAGGATGTTCAGTTGGCCGTGGCTCCGAGCAAGCAGATTCAGGATGCGGTCACGCGGTACTATGGTGAAGAAAGCGAGTCCATGAAGGAGATCTTGGCCGACATGGAAACGCAGTTGGCGAAGTCCAGCAAGGTGACCGAAGCCATCGCGGAGACCGGCAGCGCGGCGGTGTTGGAAGAAATGGCCAGCCAGGCGCCGATCGTGCGGTTCGTCAATTTGATTCTTTTCCAGGCCATTCAAGATCGAGCCAGTGACATTCACTTTGAGCCGTTCGAGGATGAGTTCAAGATCCGCTATCGTGTGGATGGAGCCTTGTATGAGATGGCGCCACCACCCAAGCATCTGGCGTTGCCGGTCATATCGCGCCTGAAGGTCATGTCGAATCTGAACATTGCCGAACGACGGTTGCCCCAGGACGGCCGCATTCAAATGGCGATTGCCGGCCGGCCGGTGGATCTGCGTGTTTCCACGTTGCCAACGCAGCATGGTGAATCGGTGGTGTTGCGCGTATTGGACAGAACGGTGGTGAGCCTGGAAATCGAAAATCTGGGCATGCCGGCGGACATTCAAGAGAAGTTGAGCGAGTTGATTCGCCTCCCGAACGGCATCATCATCGTGACCGGACCAACCGGCTCCGGCAAGACGACGACTCTCTATTCTGACGGCGGAAGACCCGGTGGAGTATGATATTGAAGGCATTATGCAGGTGCCCGTGCGCGAGGCGGTGGGGCTGACGTTCGCGCGATGTCTGCGGGCGTTTCTGCGGCAGGATCCGGACATCATCATGGTCGGCGAAATGCGCGATGTGGAGACCGCGCAGATTTCCATTCAAGCATCCCTGACCGGTCACTTGGTGTTCAGCACGCTGCACACGAATGATTCACCCGGTGCCGTTA
>CAZEQV010000193.1:0-7091 GCA_964514435.1 uncultured Verrucomicrobiota bacterium | reverse complement strand
TGCCTCGTGTCGTACGCCACGGCACAACCGAGCGGCTTGCCGGGGCGTTTCTCCGTTGCCCCACAGATACGGCCCCCATAACACAACCGGCGAAGTGACCGGACCGCGGGTTGGATCAACGTTCAACCTCGCGTTTCCTTTGATTTGCTCCTCGATGACCCAACGCACGGAGAACGCACTCTCGAACGCATAAGGCTCGGGATTCAACTTGCTCGTCGCGTAACCGGCATAGACCCGACTGGACAGATAAGCCAGTCGGAGATTCGGATACCGGCTGTGCAGCTTGTTCAAGATCGTGATGAGATCATCCCGCAACACCTCGGCGTGTCGGGGAAATTCACCCAAGCCCGCCGGGAACTTCAACGCTTGTTTGATCCACACGACTTGCACCTGATTGGAAGTCACACCGGCTGCCTCGATCCGATCACCCAACACATCCCACGGCGAACCGCGGCGCTGTGCCGCGCGGAGTCCGGCGGTGCTGGCCCAGGCATCGGCGGCCTGTCCCCCCTGCGCGCCGTCCACAATCACAAGGGAGACGGCCTTGGTCTTGTCTTCGTTGGCCAGAGCCATGAACCGCGAGAACTCTTGCGTGGTGTTGGACATGCCGATCGAGATCAAAACAACCTTGCCATCCGCTGAAGGCTTGCCGTTTCTATCGAGCGGTTGAATCTGGCCGGCCGCTTTCATTGCCTCCGCCAAGTGCGCCTCGGGTGGCACGTTACGGCCTTTGCCGTAAAGCCCGCCGTCTTGTCCTTTGTAGTTTTCGGCTCCGGTAAGCTCCGTCAGCGGCTTTCCATCCGCCCAAAGAGTCAGGGGCAACACCAGAATCATAAGCAGCGAGAAACAAGTCTTCATGGTGGTATGTAACACCCCGAATCGGACTATGGATTGTCGGCCTCGGCGTCCGCTTCGTCAAACTTCGCTTCCGGCAAGTGCGATCCCGTGGGCACACGGACGGAATCTATCAACGCTTGCACCTTCGCGGGAGGCGGCGGTGTGAGCCGCGACACCACCAAGGCCACCAGGAAGTTCAACACGCATCCGACGGTCCCGATGGCTTCCGATGACAGATACCATTTTCCCAGCAGCGACTTGAAGTCCACGCCGCCGAACTTCTCCGCGATGATGTACGAGGCGGTGAACAACAAGCCCGTGACCATGCCGGCAATGGCGCCTTCGCGGTTGGCGCGTTTGTCAAAGATGCCCATGAGGATGACCGGGAAGAAACTGGCCGCCGCCAGGCCAAACGCAAAGGCGACCACTTGGGCGACGAAACCGGGCGGGTTGATGCCAAAATATCCGGCCAACACAATCGCCAGGATGATCATCACCCGGCCGACCAACACCCGCTTCGCTTCCGGTGCGTGCGGGTCAACGAAATGAATATAGAGGTCGTGGGCAATCGAGGAGGAAATCACCAACAACAGGCCCGAAGCCGTGGACAAGGCTGCGGCCAGCCCACCGGCCGCGACCAGCGCGATGACCCACGGCGCCAGTCCGGCCACTTCCGGCGTGCTCAGCACAATGATGTCGCGGTCAATCTTGGCTTCGGCAAATCCGCCGCCGGCTTTGTTCATCTGCAAGATGCCGTCGCCGTTCTTGTCAACAAACTCAATCAAGCCGGTGCGCTGCCAGCTTGATGCCCATTCCACCGGCTTGGCGATTCCATCCGTGCCGGTATGTGACAGGTGCACAATTCGGCGGGTGATCTGTTCGTCGATCCTCACATCTTCCACACTGTCCATGCGGGCGCCGTGCAGCGTGTGAAGGAGATTGTACCGGGCAAACGCAGCCAGCGCCGGCGCGGTGGTGTACAGCAACGCGATGAACAACAACGCCCAGCCGGCTGACCACCGTGCCGCTTTCACCGTGGGCACGGTGTAAAAGCGGACGATAATATGCGGCAACCCGGCCGTGCCAACCATGAGCGCGATGGTGATGCACAACATGTCCCAGCGTGATTTGTTGGCGAACGGACTGGTGTATTCGCTGAAACCGAGGTCGAGCTGGATCTGGTTGAGCCGCGTGGTGACATCGCTGAAGGTGAACGCCCACTGCGGCACCGAATGACCGGTCAACATGCGGGCGATGGCAATGGCCGGTATGAGGTAGGCCAGGATCAGCACTCCGTATTGGGCTACTTGTGTCCAAGTGATGCCCTTCATGCCGCCCAGCACGGCAAAGAATGCCACGATCACCATGCCGATGATCACACCGGTGGCAATGTCCACCTCCAAGAACCGCGCAAACACGATGCCCACGCCGCGCATCTGCCCGGCCACGTATGTCAACGACACAAAGACCGCGCACACCGCGGCGACAATGCGGGCCGTCTCGCTGTAGTAACGTTCACCGACAAAGTCCGGCACGGTGTACTTGCCGAACTTGCGCAGGTACGGAGCGAGCAACAAGGCCAGTAAAACATAACCGCCCGTCCATCCCATCAAATACATGGAACCCTCGTAGCCGAGAAAACTGATCATACCGGCCATGGAAATGAAAGACGCCGCGCTCATCCAATCGGCCGCCGTGGCAGCGCCGTTGGCCAGGGGAGGAACACCGCGACCGGCGACATAGAATCCTTCCGTTTCACGCACCCGGCTGCGCCAGCCGATGTACAGGTACACCATGAATGTGACGGTCACTAACAGGTAGGTCCACGTTTCGGTTGACCATTGAAATAATCCGCTCATCGCTGGCTACTCCTGCACGCCGTGTTGACGATCGAGTCTCTCCATCCGGTAGGCGTACACGAAGATGAGAATCACAAAGACGTAGATGGATCCCTGATTGGCAAACCAGTACCCCACCGGCAGACGGCCGATATGGAATTGATTGAGATGTTCCACCCAGAGGATGCCGCAACCGTAGGAGACAAACACCCAAATCCCCAACAGCAGGCCAATGAGGCGAAGGTTCGATCTCCAGTACGCTTTCCGCTGATCTCTGGAGCCAGTGAACACAACCAGCCCACCGCCATTGTTCTTGCGCATGACAGTTCCTCCTGATTGGAAGTTACATGACCCGAGTACGTCGAAAGAAAACACCCTCTGGCTACGCCAAGTCAAGCGCGGCGGCGCTTCAAAAGCGTTTTGACTTTGGGAGACGCTACTGAGAGACTTCGCGCGTCTTCGATGGCATCCTCCCGGTGACGGGCGGAGGAACAACACGCGATGGAACCGCAGACGAACCCCGAACAATCCAAGCACACGGCCGTCAGCCATGCAGGCCCGGCACGCGCAACCGGCCGGGAGTTGTGGCCGGCTGTCGGTTTCTGGCGTCACGTGGCCGCGATATTCATTCTCGGCACCGTCATCATGTTCGCGTATGCCAACACGCTGCAGAATACCGGTTTCGCGCTCGACAACAAGTTTTTGATCATCGAAGACCCCCGGCTTCGTCCCGGCTCAGCCGAAGACAACAAACGCAATGTGGAGCTTATTTTCCAGCAGGACTACTGGTACCCCAAAGCCGTCAGCGGTCTCTATCGTCCTTTGACCACACTGTCATACCGGTTCAACTACGCCGTGCTCGGACACCAGGACAAGGCGGCCGGGTATCATTGGATCAATTTCCTGCTGCATTGGGCGGTGGCGTCGTTGTTGTACTTCGTGGTGCTGGTGCTGCTTCAGAAAATCTTGCCGGCTTTCTTCACAGCGGCTGTGTTTGGCGTTCACCCCATCACGACGGAATCCGTGGCCAACATCATCGGTCGGGCGGATCAGTTCGCCACGATCAGCGTCTTGGGCGGGTTGCTGCTTTACGCCAAGAGCACAAGGGTGGATGGCTGGCGCAAGATTCCTTGGCTCGCCGGTTTGTCCGTCATCACGATCATCGGCGTGTTCTGCAAGGAAAGCGCGGTGGTCGTCCTCGGGGTCATTGGACTCTATGACATAGCCTTCCGCATGGAAAAGCGGCACCCAAACTGGCTGGCGAGCTTGGGCATCAACTTTGGCCAGTTCTTTCTTAAAGGCTACATCGCCGTGTTGCCGGCCTTCGTCGCGCTGTGGCACGTGCGATCCACTGTTTTTGGCAAACTGCGACCGCCGGAGCTTCCGTTCGTGGACAATCCGCTCGTTGGCGCGGATTTTTGGGCGGCACGGATGACCGCCTTCAAAGTGATCGGCAACTACATCATGCTGCTGATTTGGCCGGCCAGTCTTTCCTGTGACTATTCCTACAACCAGATCCCGATTTTCTCATGGTCGTTGGACTCTCTGCACGACTGGCTTGCCGTGGCGTCGCTCATCATGGTCATCGTTCTCGCGGTGATCGCCGTCCGGCAACATTCCCGAAACAAGGCCGTGTTCTTTTGCATTCTGTTTTTCTTCGGCACGCTCCTGCCCACATCGAACCTCTTTCCGAAGTTGGGTGAGCCGTTCTTCAAGAAGGAATCGTGGGTCATCGGCAGCATCATGGCAGAACGGTTCCTGTATATGCCGTCCATTGGATTTGCCGGGTGCCTTGTGTTGGCTGTGTACGCACTTGCCCGCAAGATCACAGCGCAGATTGATGTCTCCGAGTGGGCCATGCGGACCTGGCTGCAAGTCATCGCTCGTGGCACGCTGGTCGTAATCATCGTGGCCTATGGTGTGCGCACTGCCATCCGAAACATGGATTGGGAAAATGATGTCAAACTGTGGACAGCCGCGGTCAAGGTCTGTCCCAACAGCTTCAAAACGCACAAATCGCTGGCCTACGCGCTCTACGAAACCGATCCCGAAGGCAAGAACATTGACCGCATCATCGAGGAAGGCGAGAAAGCGGTTGCGGTCATGGAGACGCGCAATCTTCCCGACATCTACAAGACAAGCATCGTCTACCTCCATCTCGGGGCCTACTATCGAATCAAAGGCGACACACTGGCCCAGCGCGCACCGGACGGCACGCTGTTGCCAACGGCCGCCAGCGCCGTGTTCTATCAAAAATCGGCCGACGCCCTGACCAAGGCTGTACCGGTGGACCGGGCGTTCAACACCGACAATCGCCAGAAAGAACTCCGCCGCGGCAAGACCGACGACCAGATACCCGATATCGGCAACCATGAAGTGTACTGGAACCTGGGGCTGTCTTATATGCGCTTGGGCAAATACGACGAGGCGCTCGACGCCTATCTCTACATGCGTCATCTCACGCCAGCCAATCCCGACGCTTACTTGAGCATTGCCTCCGCCCACCTGTCAGCCAATCGTCTCGAAGAAGCCGCGGTGTCCCTGATCCAAACCTTGTTGATCGACAACAACCGGCAAGAAGCCATGCGACTCATCGTCGAAATCTACCGGCAGATTGACAAGAACAATTGCGCCGTCCTCAACACTCCCACCGGCCCGGCGCTCAATTCCGACTGCGCCATTGTCCGCTCCAACATGTGCGCCGCGTTCGCCGGATTGTCCAAGGTCTTCCTCGATAATCGTCAGAAACAAATTGCCACCTCCACAGCGCAAACGGCCATCAGCACTCACAAGTGCCCGCCCGAACCATTCTTGCAGTTTCTCCCCGGTATCGTACCATCCGCTCCATAACCTTGCCGGAACAAAACGAGCCAACCGATTCACACCATGACACATCTCCAGAAGTTCATCGCCATCTTCTCCGTTCTATCCGCCTGCACGCTGAATGTCTTCGCGGACAGCCCCACTCCCCCACCCAAGACGCTGACCCTCGAACATTGCCTTGAGCTGGCCCTCCAACAGAACACGGATATCCTCAAGGCCAGACAGGAACTCCGACGCAGCCACGGAATCATTGTGGAAGCCCGAGCCGCTGCCCTTCCCCAACTCACCGCCACCGGTGCCTACCGGCGTATTGACGACGACATTATCGACGTGTTTCCCGGTTCGCCCCTTGGACCAACGGTCAACCAACAAGAACCGTGGTCGGCCCAAATCGAAGTATCCCAATTGGTCTATTCCGGCGGCCGGGTTTCCGCCGCGCTGCGCGCCGCGAAGCTGACCAGTAAGATCGCTGTTCACTCCTTCGAAAGCATCGTGGCCGACAAGATCCTCGAAGTCCGCAAGGCCTTTTACCGCGTCCTGCTCAGCCAGTCGCTCATCAGCGTGCGCGAACAATCCATCGCGCTTCTGGAGCGCCAACTTGCGGACACGAAACACCGTTTCGATGTCGGCGCCGTGCCACAGTTCAACGTGCTGCGCGCCGAGGTGGAACTGGCCAACGCCCGCCCACCGCTCATCCGAGCCCAGAACGCGCTTCGCCTCTCACGCGAATCACTCGTCAAACTGCTGGCGCTCGACTCGGATGGATCTGACGGCGAGTTCACTTCCATTGAGTTCACGGGCCAATTGGCACAAACGATTAGCTCTCACAAATTATCCGATTCACTTGCCTTGGCCCTTGCGCGTCGTCCCGAACTGAAACAGGCTCAACTTCAAGTTCAACTAGCCCGTGAAAACGTCACGGCAACCGCCGCCGGCTACAAACCAGAGCTGGCTGTCTTCGCCAATTACGAAATCCGCAATTCGCTCTTCGGCGTTGATGTTGGTGACGACATCCACGGCTGGACCATCGGGGCGCGCGCGTCTTGGAACATTTTCGATGGCATGCTCACCAAAGGCAAAATGGAACAGGCCCGGTCACAACAAGCCCAGTACGAACTTACCGCCGCCGATATCCGCCGCAGCGTTGAACTTGAAGTGCGGCAAGCCTACTCGGATTACATTCAAGCCCTGGAACTAATTGAAGCCTCCCAGAAAACGGTCAGCCAGGCCGAGGAAAGTTTGCGTCTTGCCGAAGCCCGGTTTCGCGCCGGAGCCGGCACTCAGCTCGATGTCCTCAGCGCTCAAACGGCGCTGACCGAAGCCGCATCCAACAAGGTAATCGCGCTTCACGACTATAACATCGCTCTGGCCACACTGGAACGCGCCATCGGCCTGCGCGTTCAGCCGGTCACGCCTTGAGTCATCACCCGCATGGACGTGGAAACATTCGTCCCGTTGGCAGCAGTTCCGCACACCGTCCACGCCTTCACCATTCGTGATACCCGCGACAACACGCGCGCCGGTGACTTTGAACAAAGACTGCTGCTCCATCTCGGCCTGGTGGTCAGCCTGTTGGGTATCCTCTTCATCCGC
>CAZEQV010000192.1:0-7137 GCA_964514435.1 uncultured Verrucomicrobiota bacterium | reverse complement strand
GGATCGGACGACCAAGGTGCATCGTCTCTGGGTGGACGGGGCAGAACAGGGCAACGCCAGTTCTTCCAGCCATCAATTTGTGGGCGGTCAGGCAGGCTTGTATTTCGGGTTCTGGCCTCAATCGAATGAGCATTGGTTGACGGGTGAACTGGATGAGGTGCGGATCAGCAAGGTAGTGCGGTACAATCAGACATTCACCCCAGCGGACACATTCACCACTGATTCTGACACCTTGGGACATTGGCGGTTCAATGAAGGTGGTGGAACCAGCCTCTTGGATGAAACGGGCTATCATCACGCCACGCCTCATGGGAATCCGTCGCCTGCATGGGTGGAGGGAAGGTGATCACCATGCAACACCACATCTCTCCCGCATTGTTACGGTTAGCCATCGTAATCAGTCTGTTTAGTTCGTCGAGGTCGGCCGAATCTCAAACGAACACAGCCATGTCTGCAGAAGGCGCATCCACCAATCTTCTCGTAAGGCTGCCGGCCATCTCGGACTTTCAGCGGTTGCAGTATTACTATGCGGCGCAGCCTGCCAGCCCGGCACCGGGCACCGAACGCGGCATCTTCACGCTCAAACCCGACCGGACTTGGAGCGGCGACTGGAACTCCACAGCCGTTCCCAAGCCGACAACCCGGCAGCTTCAGGCCGTCACCGCCGAACAGGTTGACTTGTTCAAGCGGGCGGCGGTCTATCAGGACGGCGTCTGGCAGATTGCCACGTCGCGCACCAACATCCCGCTGGCGCAATTGACCCTCACTCCTGAGCTACACGCCCGGTTGACTGCCATCATCGAGCGGGATGTCGCACTGAAGGAATATCAGCAGGCGGAGGAGAAACTGACCGAGCTATCAAGCTCGACAGTCACATCCGGAGACATGCCGCGATGAATCGAACAATCGCGCCACATAGTAGATGCGGCGTCCCGCCGCATCCCTCAGGGAACACGAAACGGCTAGTCGCCGCTTCGACAATCTGCCTCATCCTCCATCTGACCGTGGCCCACGCCGGCACGCTCTACGTGGATGGAACCATCGGCCACAATTCCTACTCCGGCCAGACCAACATCGTCACCGGCTCAGACGGCCCAAAACGCAATGTGTCGGCCGCCATCAACACCGCCGTTACCGGCGATTCCTTGCGCGTGGCAACCGGGTTCTATCAAGAGACGACGTGGGATACCGGCGGCAAAACGCTGACGATCCATCCGCAAGGCACCGTGACCATCTACGATTCCGATCCGTTCGCCACCGACACCGACGGCGACGGCATGTCCGATGGCTGGGAAATGTGGTATGGCCTGAATCCCCATGATCCTGACGATGCCGGCGGGGACGCCGACAACGACGGGTTGACCAACCTAGAAGAATTCCTGCAAGGCACCGACCCGACCAACCCCGACACCGAACCGCCGGTCATCACCGTCAGCCCGACCCCGAACGAATACGGCTGGTTCAACACCAACATCGTGCTGCAAATCACCGCCACCGACAACAGCAGCAACGCCATGCTCAGTGTGACCGGCGGGCTGACCTACCAGAGCGAAACCAACGACACCGAGGTCGTGGCCATCGCCACCGACTCGGCTGGCAACCGCGCCGTGGAGTATATCCTTGTGAACCTCGACAAGACCGCGCCGACGATCACGCTCGATCCCGGCAACGGCCAGAGCTTCGACTTGAGCCATCCGCTGTTGATCGTGGAGTATGCGGACACCAACGGCGTCGTGTCCTCCGGCTTGAACCTCGATTCCTTGGTGATAACATTGAACGGTAACGATGTGACGACCAACTTCCATCGCTTCGCCAACCGGTCAATCTTGGCGACGAACCTACCGGCCAACGCCCAGAACGTCTGGTCGGCCCGCATCGCCGATTACGCCGGCAACATCGTCACCAACACCGGCACGTTCACCTCGACCGGTGCCGTCAACACCCACGCGCCGGTCATCAGTGACTGGCTTGTGGCTGATGGGTTGGAATATCCGGATCATCCTGAGTTGTGGGTGCAGTATCGAATCACTACCAATGCGGCCGGTTCTTGGGTGTCGGTCAATGGCGGCGATTCCGAGCCGTTGAGCCGGTCCGGTTCGGTGGTGGGTAAAAAGGTATCGCTGGCGTGGGGCACGAATGTGGTGGTGGTGGTCTCGGCGAATCTGTCGGGTCAGACTGTTTCGCGGCTGTCGCGGGTGGTGCGCACGGACAAGTACCGGGCGGAACTGACCGCACCGGTGTTCGGCACGTTTGCCAACGGGGAGAACCAACCGGCCAGTGGCACGGTCAGTTGGCAGTACGACGAGGCCGGCAGCAATGCGCTGACGCTGGCCAGCGTGACGGTCAACGGCGTGGCGGCTTCGTTGGGTGAACCGGACGGAGAGGGAACGGTGAGTTGGAGCACGACGGAGACGGTGGTGAATCCGTTGGTGAACGCGCCGCAGCAGGTGATGGTGACGGTGTGTTACACGAACGCGACGCAGACAGAGTGCCGGGAGTTGCCATTGGGGATGGTGGAGGGATACGAGATTGTGGAGCAATGCGACGGGTTCATCTCGGATGGGGTGGCGATATTTGAGAAGGGGCACGGGCAGACGAACTGGTGCGCGGTGGCGAGTGATCCGTGGGGGCAGGGCCGGCTGGAGACGATGGGATCATGCACGGAGTTTGACGAGGAGGGCAATGGGACGAAGGATGGCTGGATCAACAGCGCGGTGTGCGGTGTGCAGGGAGGCCATTGCGCGGCAGAGCCGGGGCTTGAACTGGTGCATTGGGACGGCTCGCAGAACTGTCAATCATCGGGGTCGTATTACTTTTGGAGCGAACCGGTGACGAACGTGGCGGCGGCCCTGTACAGTTTGCGCGTGGGCCACTATGCGGCGCAATGGAGTGAAGTGCGGACCAACGTGGTGGAGCATTGGATTACGGAATCGGAATTCGAACTGAGGACGAACCTGTATCAACACACGACGATTGAAGGGATGTACGCGGGCAATCGGGTGAAGTTTCGGGCGCCGATGCAGTATGAGCCCGGCACGGTGGTGGTGTTCACGTTGGAGGACGTGAGGATCAACGGGCAGACGCCTGAGCCGCAGGACATCGGGTTGTGGGAGGGATTGTGGATTGAGCTGGGCGGGCAGACGAACCTGCCGGTTGGGGTGGAATTGACCAATGGAGTGGCGCACGTGCATTACCGGATGACGTTGGACGGGGGTGCAATCTACACGATCAACGCCGCCTCGTTCGGAAGCCCGACCGACCGCCTCATCTCCTTCGCCGGGTTTCATAATGAGAAAAAGGAATTGGTCCTTCACGTGGTCGGGCAAGGAGGGTCTTGGCTTGGGTATCCGGCAGATTTGGAAAAACCTTCTAAATCACTAGGATTCACACCCCGTCGCGTGATGGATCCGAATCTTAAACAGATGAAAAAGGACGTGCAGGAAGTTGGAAAGATAGGCATTTACGTTTATCAAGGTCACGCTGGGATTTTGCAGCAGGGACCAAGTATCGCAGCGGCAACTAATAGAAAGTTTAGATCTCCAGAGCACGATCAACTACCCTACTACGAAGTCCAAGGAACGAGGTATGTAGCGGATGTATATCCGATTTCGGAATTGGTTGACGACTTCAAGAATCATCGTGGCCTACCGCAGTTTGTTGTTATCATTGGGTGCAGCTCTGGGGATACTTGGCAGACTCAATTTACGACTGGCGGCACCAAACTATTGATCAGCGGCGGTGGGAATACTGAGGCGGGTGTTGCGAAAGGAGCGATCGAAGATTTATTTCAGGCGTTAACCGACGGAAAAACAGTGGACGATTCTCTTGCTCTGGCAAATGCCCGCATAGAGAAGTGGAATAAGAAGGCGCCGCTGCGAATGGAATTATTCCGCCCGACGTATGGAAGCGGAATCACTAATACATCAGTCATCGCCGATATTCTGAGGGAGTGAGTAATATGAAACACCTATTCAATTGGTGGGGGCCTGTATTGCTTCTGTGCGCTCTGTTCATTTCCTTCTGCTTTTGGGCTGGATGGACAAAGTCCGGGTTGGAGTTCGTAGTCAAGTTCTCGCTCAGATATGAGAAATCGCACATCGGTTCGTTGGCGAGCCACAAACTGATGACAATTGCCGCTAGTGAACCCACCAGCCTCCGTCTGGCGGCAGAGGCTCTTACATATAGCGCGAAGATTGATGTTGACTTGGCACGCGAGGCACTATCGAGGTCTCTTAAACTTGATCCCGATCCTCGGACCATGGTGAAAATTGCGCAAATTCATTTAGCAAACGGAGAATACGGCCAAGCAGCCGAATGCTACATGCGTGCGGCTGAAATGCGAGAAGCCGGGCATTTGGATATTGGTCTTAATCCTATGACGCTGAGAAACCTGGGACAACGCGCTAACGGACTAGCGAAGGTTCAAGACATGTATGATCAGTCAATTGAAAGGTAGCACCCAAGCAGAACTCTGAAATCCGGAATCATGGGTAAAGAATGGAGCCGATTGACCAGATGCTACACTAGAAGCACAAGCATCCTTGGCGTGCGGCTTGAACCTCGATTCCTTGGTGATAACATTGAACGGTAACGATGTGACGACCAACTTCCATCGCTTCGCCAACCGGTCAATCTTGGCGACGAACCTACCGGCCAACGCCCAGAACGTCTGGTCGGCCCGCATCGCCGATTACGCCGGCAACATCGTCACCAACACCGGCACGTTCACCTCGACCGGTGCCGTCAACACCCACGCGCCGGTCATCAGTGACTGGCTTGTGGCTGATGGGTTGGAATATCCGGATCATCCTGAGTTGTGGGTGCAGTATCGAATCACTACCAATGCGGCCGGTTCTTGGGTGTCGGTCAATGGCGGCGATTCCGAGCCGTTGAGCCGGTCCGGTTCGGTGGTGGGTAAAAAGGTATCGCTGGCGTGGGGCACGAATGTGGTGGTGGTGGTCTCGGCGAATCTGTCGGGTCAGACTGTTTCGCGGCTGTCGCGGGTGGTGCGCACGGACAAGTACCGGGCGGAACTGACCGCACCGGTGTTCGGCACGTTTGCCAACGGGGAGAACCAACCGGCCAGTGGCACGGTCAGTTGGCAGTACGACGAGGCCGGCAGCAATGCGCTGACGCTGGCCAGCGTGACGGTCAACGGCGTGGCGGCTTCGTTGGGTGAACCGGACGGAGAGGGAACGGTGAGTTGGAGCACGACGGAGACGGTGGTGAATCCGTTGGTGAACGCGCCGCAGCAGGTGATGGTGACGGTGTGTTACACGAACGCGACGCAGACAGAGTGCCGGGAGTTGCCATTGGGGATGGTGGAGGGATACGAGATTGTGGAGCAATGCGACGGGTTCATCTCGGATGGGGTGGCGATATTTGAGAAGGGGCACGGGCAGACGAACTGGTGCGCGGTGGCGAGTGATCCGTGGGGGCAGGGCCGGCTGGAGACGATGGGATCATGCACGGAGTTTGACGAGGAGGGCAATGGGACGAAGGATGGCTGGATCAACAGCGCGGTGTGCGGTGTGCAGGGAGGCCATTGCGCGGCAGAGCCGGGGCTTGAACTGGTGCATTGGGACGGCTCGCAGAACTGTCAATCATCGGGGTCGTATTACTTTTGGAGCGAACCGGTGACGAACGTGGCGGCGGCCCTGTACAGTTTGCGCGTGGGCCACTATGCGGCGCAATGGAGTGAAGTGCGGACCAACGTGGTGGAGCATTGGATTACGGAATCGGAATTCGAACTGAGGACGAACCTGTATCAACACACGACGATTGAAGGGATGTACGCGGGCAATCGGGTGAAGTTTCGGGCGCCGATGCAGTATGAGCCCGGCACGGTGGTGGTGTTCACGTTGGAGGACGTGAGGATCAACGGGCAGACGCCTGAGCCGCAGGACATCGGGTTGTGGGAGGGATTGTGGATTGAGCTGGGCGGGCAGACGAACCTGCCGGTTGGGGTGGAATTGACCAATGGAGTGGCGCATGTGCATTACCTGATGACGTTGGACGGAGGCGCGATCTACACGATCAACGCCGCCTCGTTCGGCAGCCCCACCGACCGCCTCATCTCCTTCGCCGGGTTTCATAATAGTGGGTCACCTATCGTGTTGAAGATGATCATTTCCAGCCAATTCCCTGATCGTGACTGCAATAGATTGCCGACTAAGAAAGGGGTGCCTGCAGATAAAAATAAGACGCTGCTCATGGCAACACGAGCAGACAAGAAGGGACATTTGGAAGTAATCGCAAAAGTCGAAGGCAACTTAGCTACAAGAGCGATGATCGGCATTCGCCAGACGGGCAAGTCTAGTATTTTGAATTCAGTAAAGGCACTTGAGGAAGGACAGAAAACTCCGATCGAGTTTGCAGTAGAAGTTGTGTTACTCCCTCCGCATCCGTTGTACGAGGTAGTGGGTGGAATTGATCGGAATGGTAATAGCAAACTTGATCCAGATGAGGTGACGGTCACCGGGGAGGAGATTGGGCGAGTAAGAGTGGTTACTGTCAACGAATTTATTGATGCAAAGGCAGGATTGACAGTGGCTGTTGGTCTCAAGAAGAAGGAAAAACCGATAACCTATGCATTTTTCACTGCCTTCCTGGAGAATAAGGTGCCCGAATACCCAACTGTCCAAGTTGAGGACGCGGATCTATCGTATCAAGAGTTGACCCATCCTCTTGGTGCAGTATGGGACGTAAACTGCATGTCAAAGTGTCCCTTGTATACCTTTTTAAGCGACAGCGAAGTGAGCGTTGCCATTGGAAAGAGCCACCAACTCCGTATTGCACTGCTCGATAAGATCGGCGACTTCAAGCCTGTGATTGATGCTTTCTTCGATCAGAATCCATCTGCTACAGAGTTCACGTCACCCGCGCTATCCACAGAATCAGCGTGGGAATGGAGTGCCGGACCGTTTGCATTCAAAGAATCAGACTTAAGCACATCATTCCATGGAGTCGCAAATCTGAAGGGCAAGTTGATGACAACAATCAACAGGGACCGCCATGTTCTTTCGCTAGCATTCACCGGACGATTTGATGACATTTTTGATTTTGATTACACATCACCCGCTCCCGCGCCTGCAGCTGCTAAGGTACAAGCAGGCTACAATACACTGGGGACTGCTG
>CAZEQV010000191.1:0-7159 GCA_964514435.1 uncultured Verrucomicrobiota bacterium | reverse complement strand
CTGGCGGAACATCTGGCTCGGATTGCATCAATGTGACACGTTGTTCGCGGCCCACGTCGGCGTCGGCGTCGAATTCCTCCGTCGCGGCAGCAGGATGATACCGGGTGGGGCGGGGGGACCGGGTCATCGGTCCGATCTGATGCACCTGGGTGCCGATGGGAACCTTGATGATGACGTCTGTGGCATTTCGTCCCGTGCAACCCTTACCGCGTCCGTGCTCGCCATGCTTGGCGGCGATGCGCGGCGCGTAGAAGTAGTCGGTCAAGTCCTGACAATTCTTGTCCGCAACCAGAATGACATCGCCGCCTTTGCCGCCGTCGCCGCCGTCCGGTCCGCCGCGATCCACATATTTCTCGCGTCGGAACGAAACGCAACCGTTGCCCCCTTCGCCTGCCTTCAGATGAACTTTGACTTTATCAACAAACATGGGCGGCAGAATACCGGAACGGATCGAAAGAGGCGAGAAACCTTACCGGGGATACTGGTTGGCCCGGTGCCATTCCACATGGCCATCGTTGTAAAGCACATTGCCGCCTTGACCACGATGGTTGCTGCGATCCTCCCTTACGAGCGGCGCGAGTTGCGCTCCCTGCCACTGTGTGATGCTATTCACTTTGTACACCGAACCCGGGGCTGACGGGCAGGTAAAGATTCTCGTGGAACCGCCCACGTATGGCGCAAGATCGTCAAACGACGCGGGCAACTGCTCATTGTTGTCAGAAGCATATTGCGCGATGGCCAAGCCAATCTCCTTGAGATTTTGGACGCACTGAGTCCGTCGCGCTTGCTCCCTTGCTTGGCCTAACGCCGGCAGCAATAGGGCCGCCATGATTGGGATCATAAGTAAACCTATGCCTCCGAGAACCACACCAGCAATGGCTTGACCGCGTCCGCCCACTTGTCCCGCTGATTTGTTGATCTGACTGAGCGCGACCAAGCCACAGATAAGAGCCACCAGACCTCCAACAACCGGCAAGCACAGCATACCGAGGATTCAAAAAACAAGGCTCGTGATGGCCAGTCCGGCGGTCTTGGGTTTGATGACCGGCGTTTGCGGAGGCATCGGCGGGTTGGGTTGGTTCATAATGTTCTCCTTGGAACAAGGCATACAAGAACGAGCCGGGACCGGCAATCACGATTTTCGGCGTTGGACGAGGATCTTGAAGGCGTGCCCCATCAGATTGGGGTGGGTGAGTTGGTGGACGGCGTTGCGTTCGGGGCTGATCTTGCCGGCGGTGCGCGTCACGATTTCTTCGATGATCTCCTTGCCGGCTTCGAGTAGAAAATGCGTTTGGTCAGTGAACAGGACCGGCTCGAATCCCAGCGACCGTCCGTGTTCGATCAAGGAACTGAACTCCACATGCGCGGTGATGTCTTGTTGGCCGATGTTCCGGTAGGGATCGGTGTTCTTGGTGTGCTGGAAATAACACTGGAGATGCCCGTCGCGCCGGTGCGGTGCGAAGTAGTCGGTGCGCTCGAAGCCGTAATCAATCGTCAGTATGTAACCGGTCCGCATGCGCTGGGAGATGGCCGTCAGCCAGTCGAGCGCGCGCAGATTGATTTCCGTCCGGTACCCTTCCATCAAATGCACCGGCAACCCCGCAAGTTGACCGGCCAATCGTGGATCGGATAACGGTCCCAACGATTCCTTGAACTGGTCGTTCACGTAATACTCCATCCATTGTCCGTCCTTCACGCCGACCCGATGCACCGGCAGCGCGTCGAGCAGCTCGTTGGACAGAACGAGGCCGGTCAACGTATCCGGCAATGGATCGGTCTGTTCGACGACCCTGTAGTTTAGTTGGGGTGATGCGGCGAGAACATCGGCCCGGAGTTGACCGCGATGTCCGCCGAACTCGGTCACGTCGGCGACCGACCATTTCTCGATTTGGCGCGCGAGGATGCGTCCGAACAACGGCCCGACGCTGACACTGGTGAAAAAGTCACCGGCCTTGCCGACACGCGGTCTATCTTGCCGGGTATAGTAACCGCGCTGGGGATGATAGAGGGCCAGTTCCATAAATCGCGCGAACGTGATCCTGCCGTCGGGCGAGCCGGCAATCTCGCCTTGAATCTCGTCAATAAATCCGGGATGGCCTTGCATGCGGGAAACATTCCGGCTTCGCGGCCAACATCGCAAGCTTGTTTGCCTTTGACTGCCGGGCGCGGCTGTGGCTAGGTAAGCGGCATGATTCCGTTTTTGAAATGGGCGTACCTGACGACGTTGGCCGTTTGGGCCGGCAGTATCATCTTTTTCAGCTTCGTCGTCGCGCCCACGGTTTTCAAAGTGTTGAAGCCCGAAGACGCCGCGCAACTCCAACGCGCGTTGTTTCCCAAGTACTACCTGACCGGCATCGTTTGCGCGGGCATCGGATTGGTGCTGGTGGTGTTGTTGCTGGCCGACGGTGGTTTTTCCAAGTGGCCGGCTTTGTTGAGTGTGATCTTGCTTGTGGCGACGGGCGGAACGGACATGTGGCTGCGGCAAGCGGTGGTGCCGCAGATGGCCGACTTGCGCGACAAACGAGCCGCCGCGATGGCTGCGAAAAGAGAAACCGGCGCAGCACCGGATCCCGAGCTCGACCGTCAGTGGAAAGCGATGCACCGGCTGAGTGTGCAGATCAATCTGGCTGTGTTGCTGTGTCTGCTGGCGTTGCTGTATGTGGTCGTGCACCGGCTGGTGTGACGAACCCGGTGCATTGCGAATTTCCCAAACGAAGAGGTTGTAGTTGAAACATTCCAAGTTTGCTAAAGCGGTTTTACGAATGCCGCGCGCGGTGTTGGCGTCGGTGTTGGGGCTGTTCCTCACATCATGCGAGCGACCGCCGCGAAAGATTCCTTCCGTGCCGTCACCTCCTCCGTCGCCGCTGGGGGCCGTGGTCGCGGCCGTGGAAGTGGCCGTGCCGGCTGGCCAGTCCGGTCGGGTAATCCATGCCGGTTTGAAACGGGACGGCCGGATTGTCGCACGGGGCACAGCCACCATACCGGCCATTGGTGGCGAGCCGGTGAAGTTGAACCTGCAAGCCATGTCGGAGGGCCAAGCCGTGGGCCCTGGCGATTATGAACTGTGGCTGACGATCAACCGGGATGAATTGGCGGCTTGTCATCCGAGCTTTGGCGATTTGTTCATACGAGAAAAATGGCAGATCATCGGCGGAGAGAACCGGTATGTTTTCCCCGATGCCTCGGTCTGGAAAGAGCGCCGGGCATCCCGACCGGAAAACATCGTCACCATTCACTATCACCGCTACGACGAGGACTACGCGGATGTCGGCATCTGGAGTTGGGACAGTCACCACAAACATTCCCCCGCCGACAACGAACTGCACGAGGTCGGGCGCGATGATTTTGGGTTGGTCTATCAGTTTGACCTGGTGGAGTACGGACACTCAGACCGGATCGGTTTGCTGCCGCGATTGGGGGCCAGTTGGGACCGCAAGGACGGCGACGACAAGTTTTGGCGGCCGTCGTTGGGGCGGGAGATTTATCTGATCGGCACGCGCCGCGAGATGTGGACGAGCCGTCCCGAAACGAGTCCGCACGTGGCCAACGCTTGGTTGGATGCCGCCGACCGGTTGGTCGTGCAGCTTTCGCGGATGGTGAGCGACGCGGAGGTGCGCCGGGACTCGTGCACGGTGACCGACGATCAAGGGGTCACTGTGCCGGTGAGTTCGACCCGTGTGTTGAAGCGCGATGGCCAGGCCAAGTCGAATTTCGTGGAGCTGACGACGGCGGCGCCGATGAACGCGGCGGCGCGAACGTACCGGGTGAGTGTGATGGGATTTGGCGGCGCGGTGCGGGCGGCGTTGCGGGGTGTGCTGGATGACGCGGATTTGTTTTGCGACCGCGACGCGGTGATGGGCGCCACGTATGCGAAAGAGGCAACCACATTCCGCGTGTTCGCGCCGACGGCGAGCCGGGTGGAAGTGGTGTTGTACGATGAGGTGGAAGGAAACCGGGGCAGACGCGCGGTGGCCATGAGCCGCGCCGGCAAGGGCATCTGGTCCGTGCGTGTGAGCGGCGATTGGGAGGGCAAGTTCTACATGTACCGCTTGGAAGGCGATGGATTGTTGCCGGATGATGAGGTGCTCGACATCTACGCCACCAATGCCGTCAATAGCAGCCGGCGGGCGCGGATCACGGATTTGACGACCACGAACCCGGCCGGCTGGGAGAAGTCGAGGCGCGGTCCGGCCGTGAAATCGCCGGTGGACATGGTGGTGTACGAGATGCACGTCCGCGATTTTACGATAGCCGACAACTCGGGGGTGAAAAACAAGGGCAAGTATCTTGGGTTCGCGGAGGGCGGCACGCATCTGCGCGGTGATCCAACCGTCAAGACCGGGTTGGATCATCTCGTGGAATTGGGCGTCACCCATGTGCAGTTGTTGCCCGTGCAGGATTTCGACAACAATGAGAGTGTGACCAACTACAACTGGGGCTACGTCACCACGGCGTTCAACACGCCGGAGGGCTGGTTCGCGTCCGATGTGTGTGATGAGAGCCGGATACGCGAGTTCAAGAGGCTGGTGGCGGCGTTGCACGAGCGGGGTCTCGGCGTGATCATGGATGTGGTGTACAACCACACCTCCGCCAACGCGCCGTTCAACGGGCTGGTTCCCAAGTATTATTACCGGACATTCGCCGACGGCTCCTACGCCAACGGTTCCGGGTGCGGCAACGATTTTCGCAGCGAAAGTCCGATGGGACGGAAGTTCATCGTGGATTCGCTGAAGTACTGGGTGGAGGAATACGGCGTGGATGGATTCCGGTTTGATCTGATGGCGTTGATTGACCTGGAGACGATGAAAGAAGTCGAGCGCGAGCTTCGCGCCATCAATCCGCACATCGTGATCTACGGCGAACCGTGGTCGGCCGGCCCGTCGCCCTTGCGCGGTGAATGGACAACGAAACAGACCGTGCGCGGCACCAAGATCGGCGCGTTCAACGATCACTTCCGCAACGCACTGAAAGGATCGCCCGACGGACACGAACCCGGTTTCATCCAAAATGGCTCGCACATGGACGGCGTGCGCAAAGGCATGGAAGGCTCGTTCCGCGACTGGGCTGATCAACCGTGGCACTCCATCAACTACATGACTTGTCACGACAACCTCGTGTTGTACGACAAACTCCAGAAATCCCGCGCTGACGTCGGCGAAACGGAATGGCTGGACATGATGAAACTCGGGTACGTGGCGTTGTTCACGGCTCAAGGCGTGCCGTTCATTCATGGCGGCGAAGAATTCGCCCGCACCAAACAAGGACATCACAACAGCTACAACGCACCCGATTCCATCAACCAAGTGGACTGGGCGCTGAAGAAAAAGAATCATGCCTTGTTCCGGTACGTGCGCGATCTTGTCCAGGTGCGCCGCGATCATCCCGTGTTCCGCATGCGCGCCAAAGAACAGATCGCCGCCTGGACACGATTCGTAGACCTGCCGGATTCCGACGCGGTGATGTGGCTGCTGGATGCCGGCCACGTGGACGGCGAATCATGGAAATCGGCCGCCGTGCTGCTCAATGCCAGCGACTCGATGAGCGTGGATGTTCCGCTGCCTCCCGGCCGCTGGAGCGTGGTGCTGGATCACAACGGCGCCGTGACGCAACCGCGGGCCGCCGAGGGAACGGTCCGCGTCCGCTACAAGTCCGGCATGATTCTCAGCCAGCCGTGATCAGTTTTGCGGCGGTTTTAGCTGTAGAATGAATTGCTCGAAGTCCGGTTGCCAGCGGGCGATGTCGCGACCGAACCGTTGCTGGAAACTGCCGATGGCGTTCTTGCCGTACTTCAAGTCTTGCAGGTATCGTTTGAACGCGCTGTTGCGGTACAGCGAACCTTCCCGGTTGATGAGATAATAAACCAAGGCCCAGCTTGCCGGGTACGCCGTTTCCGCGTTGGCGTAGAACGTGGGCTTGTCCATCTGCACCAATTCCATCAGCGACATCGCCTTCTTTTGCCGGATGAAATGTTGCGCCGCGAGCAATCGTCGCCGGTCGATGATGCCGGTCTGGAGCTTGCCGCTGACAACGATGCTCGTCTCGAAATACTGCGCCATGCCTTCGTTCAGCCAGATCGGGATGGCCGCGCCGAGTTCGTACCCGATGAACTGATGAAACCCCTCGTGCGCCAGCACCTGCCACAAATCGGCGTGATCGTACGTCACCAACTCATGGAACGTGTTGCCGTCCTCGTCGGTCTTCAAGTGACAATAGCCGGTGGTGTTCGGGTGCATCGCGGTTTTCAGGCTGGACGCATACGCACGGAACGCGTCCGCGTCGCTGAACACAATGACCCGCGCCCCGTCCTTGAACGCCCAGTTGGAAAAGAACCGGGAATACTGTTTGAGCATCTCGTTCATGAATCCGTTGACGTGCGCGGCGCGTTCACGACCGCTCTGCGCGTACACCTGGTAATGTCCGGCGGTGTGATGGGCAAACGCGGCGATCTCCTGACCGGCCCGCAAGCCTGCCGGCAACATCCACGCCGCCAGACACGCGATGTAACAGCGCAATCTCACTTTGATTGTCCGAGTTCGAGTACCAAGCTCGCGGTGGCCAACAAGTAACCGGCATGATCCGAGCCGCTCACCTTGAACTGAATCTCGTTTTGCGGCTTCAACTCGGACACGTCTATCGCCAGTTGTCGCAACGCGGGCGTGTTCTCGGGGGTGTGAGCAGCCGGCAAGGTGTACTCCTTGCCGTTGATGGACACCACGCCCTCGCCGTCGGCCAAACGTTCCACCGCGAACCGCAGCCACGCCCGTTGCGCGGACGCAATCATGACGGCGTCGGTGGCAATCGTGTCTTTGACGGGCGCGTCAGCTTTCACGTCGGCCAGAATCGTTTTGGCAAAGAATTGTTTCTGGCGAACGTCTGTCTTGTCGCCAACCTCACCGGCCAAGGGATACGTCAACACCACCAAACCGCGGGCCGGCAAGGTGTCCTTGTGCAGGTGCACGATGCCTTTTTCCTGCGAGACGGATTTTTCGTTCAGTACGATCTTGCCGGCCGCCGCGTCGAAATCAGGTTTGCGGACGTTCACCTCGGTGAAGCTCGTGCCCTGTGGCATGTACACCTTCAACTCGACCGGGCGCGCGATGGACGAATCGTTGAACGCCGCCACGACCAGCTCTTTGCGTTGCGGCATCTCAGGCGGACG
>CAZEQV010000190.1:0-7159 GCA_964514435.1 uncultured Verrucomicrobiota bacterium | reverse complement strand
TTGCAAGGGTTTTTGCTGGCAGAGCCAATGGCCGGAGACGAATGGCAGGCGTTTACACAACAAACGCATCATTGGCGGCAAGATGCCGGAGAATGAAAAATCCCCGCAGGGAAGCGGGGGTTTTTCATTCTGGTAACGGTTTTCACCGTTGTCGCAAACTTATTCACGTTCACCAAACAGCGACATCAACAGAACAAACGGCCCGATGGAATGACTAGCGTGAAAATAGTCGCCCGACGTGCCCCGAAAGAACCGGTTGCTGAACAGTCCCAGACCGAGAAGCAAGGCCAGATAACAGGCGATAATGATCAGCGGCGTCATCGCTCGGATTCCGAATCGTCGCCGGAGTTCGCCCATTCCTCCAGGTGCGACGGCCATGCGTACCGCGACGCCAACGCCCAGAGGATGCCGGCCGCCACCGAGAAACCCATGTGATACGCCAACCCGACCGGCAGGAATCCCCACACCAGCGTCGGATCATTCCAGAACCAAAAATCGTGGTGCAGGACAAACAACACTGCCGCCGCCAGCCATATCCACTTTCGCTTCATCGCCGTCGCCAAGGTGCCGGCCGTTGACCACTTGCCGTCTTGGGAAACGGCGTACAAGTGCGTGTGCGTCTGGATGTACAAGACCCCGTTGGCCACAATGGCCGAGGCATACAACGGCGCACCGAATCCAATCTCGCTGATGATCTTTTTCTCTTTGCCGGTTTGGAACACAAACAACGTGCCGTCCTCGGTGCCGATGTACACGCGCCCTTCCACGATCAACGGCGAACTCCACATGTGCGATTTGGTGTCGTGAATCCAATAGTCCTTGCCGGTCGCCGCATCCACGCAATAAACCTTGCCGGCATAATCGGCGATATAGACCAAACCGTCATGCACCACGGCCGTTGAAATGGATCGTCCAATCTTCTTGTACTGCCAAAGCAGCTTGCCGGTCGCCAAGTCAATGCAGTTCAACGCGCCCACGCCTTCGCCGTGCTCGGGGTCTTGCCCGATGGCCACGTAAATCTTGCCCTTCTCAATCACTGGCGTGCCGATGATTTCGTTGGGACCCTCGGCCGCGGGATACTTGATCGGTTTGCCATCTTTGTCCTTGCGATATTCCGGCGGGATGCAGTCCGCCCTCCACAACTCCTTCAAAACCATGACATCGTCCTCGCCCTTCACGGGCACCGGATCAAATCCGTACGTGAACCCATCGCCCGCGCCGAACACCACGATGCCCTTGCCGCTGACTTCACCGTAAGCCGGTGACGACCAATTGCAGTGGAACAGCCGCTGGCTGATCCCGCTGGCCTCCTCGCCGAGAAGCTTGCCGGTCTTCTTGTCCAACACGCATAACGCCGGCGCAAATGGCGACGGAATGTTCAAGTGCGACCAATCCTGACCGTTCGAAGTCGTCACATACAGACGGTCTCCCACCATCAGCACCGAACTGCTGGCGATGTTGTGGGGGAACACGCCCAGTTCCTCGCGCATATCAAACCGCCAGATAATATCGCCATCCTTGTCGCTTTGCTCGATGGGAGGCTTGCCCGTGCCGGCCGTGTATTTGGCTTCGTCCTTAAACAGACCGTCGTTGCCATTGGCCATGCCGTTCACATCCAGACACAACACTTCGCAACGACTCGACACCACATAGAGCCGGTCGCCATCCACCAGCGGAGACGAACAGATGCCCAGAAACTCCCAATCACTCACCTTGCCGGCGCCGAGCTTCGGCACCGCCTGTTGCCACAGGAACTTGCCGGTCTTCTCATCGAAACACATGATGATGCTGTAATCACCCTTGTACTTCGGATCGCGCGGCGATTCGTTGTTTGTGCCAATGAACACCTTGCCCCCGGCCACGGTCACGTTGCCATACGCTTGCGAACCGAGTTTGGCCACCCACTTGACATTCTTCGTGGTGGCCATGTCGGTCTCCTCGGTTCCTTCCTTGAACTTGCCGGGATCAAACGTGGCCGGGATTCCTTTCGCGGGCGAAACCATGTTCCGCTGCGGTGTGCGGCCCCATTCCACCCAGTCCTCCGCGCGGGCCACCACGGCCCACACGGCCATCATTAGAACTGCCATCATCTTATTCATTGGATGTAACCTCCACGTTGTCCACATACACGGGGAACTGGGCCTGCAACGCAAACCCGTACAACCCCGGCGACCCTTGCTTGTGCGCGTCCTTGTGCGGCACTTCGATTGTCCATTGTTCGGGTTCCGGCTCGCCGCGCTTCCACGCCTTGGCGCGCACCACCCCGCTGCCGTCGGCCGCCACATCCACCCGGCTGGTGACCCGGTACCATTCCTTCGGCGACCACTTGAACGGCACCGTGACCTTCAAACGATCCTGATTCGACACGACCTCCAACTGCTGCCAGTTGCCGACCAGATTGATCACGTACCGCTGATTGATCACACCGACGTTCGACATCATCCGCCGGTTGCCGTCGCTCATCACATCCGCGGAAACAGTATAATTGCGGGAATGTTCATCCCCGATAAACGTGAACGCCCGTTGAAACAACAGCGTGTCCAAGGTCTTGGCGAACACCTTGCCAGCCCCTTCCAACTCCTGAATGTTCCATTTGAACCGCGCCCCAATCCACGGCAACGGCGGCCAGGCAAACACTTGCCCGTGATACTCCGTCTGCTCCACCGGACTGAAAGTTCCAAAGTCTTCCTTGTAGGGGAACCCCACCACCACGCGACCGCGCATCTGGCCGGTCACGCCTTCCGCCGTCACTTCCCACGAACCAGCGGAAAGCTTCGCCGTTGGCTTGGCCACAAGCTCACCGGCCTCGTTGAACTCCGCATCCATCGTGGCTTTCACCCTCGCGGTCGGCGGAATGAACGTCTTCCACGATCCGCCCTTCAGCGCTTTCACAAAATTTCCGTCCGCATCCAATCCACGCAGCGTGAATGCTTGTTTGCCGCCGGGACGCAGCACCACTTCGTTCGGCACCACTTGAATGCGCGCCAACGGTCCCGGCTCCGGTCGCTTCTCGGCCGGTAACGCCGCCGGTACGCTTCCCTTGCCGCCGAAACAATACAGGCGCTTCGTCGTGAAAAAGTAAATCTTGCCGGCACAGACAGCCGGCGCCCCGAGCGCTTCACCCTCCAAGGGCGTGTGGCTCAGCACTTCGGCGCCTTTCTCCGTCGGCTTCAAAATGAAGAAACCGGCGTCGCGCATCGGGATGTAGAGCTTCCCATCCGCGTACAACGGCGAGGCGTGCAATTGATCCGGTCCGAGTTTGTGCCGCCAGTCAAGGTGGCCGGTCTTCACATTGATCCGCAACAACTCGCCCACCTTGTTGACCTGATAGGCAACGTCCCCCACCACCACCGTCGAACTGGTCAGCAACGCCTCGTGCATCCGCCACGCTTCATGCGACTTGTCCAACTCCGCCGGCATCGTGTCGGACAGCTTGATGCCGATCATGCGACCGGCCTCGGTGGAATCGAGGTTCTCGTCGGCGTGCCCGGCCACCAAGATGTTGCCGGCCACAACCACCGAACCATTGATGCCGCCCGCGGCGCATTTGTATCTCCAGATCAAATCGCCGGTGCGGGCGTTGACGCACACCACACTGCCATCGCCCGTGCCCACGTAGAACACGCGTTTCTTGCCCATCCATCCCAGAAACGGGGTGGAATACGAACTGTCTTTGGGCGCAATCAGTCCGGGCGTTGACGACCACACAAGCTCACCGGTCCTCTTGTCAAATGCGTAGAAGCGGTCGGCGGCAGGACCTTGTCCGCCCCAGTTGGCCGTGATCCCACGGATGATCACCAGATCGTCGTCTATTACCGGCGCGCCCGTGCGCCCGTTCGGAAACGTCAAACGACCGAACGTCTCCATCATCGAATGCTCCCACAGCTTCCTGCCGTCGCCTGTGAAAGCGGCAAAAATCCCGGCCGAGGTTTGGAGATACACGTTGCCGGTCTCGGCATCCACGACGGGCGAACCAATGGAGTAACGCTCATACACCATGTCGCTCATGAAATCGTTGAACCGGTGCTCCCACAATCTCTTGCCGGTCTCCGCATCCAGACACACCAACGCTTCTTGCAGGTCGGGTCCAGTGCCGGAATAGCCCCAGGCATATACCTTGCCGTCAGCGATGACGGGGCAACCGCGCCCGGATAGGTTGTACGTCCAAAGTTGGTTCTTGCCGTCCACCTCAAATGTGTCAGGCAAATCCTTTTCATCCGACACCCCGGTCTGGTAAGGTCCACGCCAGTTCAGCCAGCCGTTGACGGGTGCGGCTTGTGACACCGCAGGAAGCCAGCAAATGCCAGCCAGAAGCACCACAGACAAACCACGACAAGACATGCGAACAGTTTTCATAATTACTCCATTTGACCCACGACACAGGGATTCATTCAAACGCGCCGCCGCGTACTATCCATCAACCGCTGAGGGATTGCAATCATTTAATACCTGTACGTACTATTTGTTTCGCGCTTTCTCACTCCATGACTGAACCTCACCCCATCCCCCGAAGGTTGCCGCCCCTGCTCCGACACGCTTGGTATGGTCTCAACCAGGGTTTCCGCCAACGTATCGCCCACCTTGACCTGACGCCCGACCAGTTTACTGTCCTGCGCTGGCTGAGCGAGGGCGACCCGAAAGGATTGACCCAACGCGACCTGACCGAACTCATGGCCAGCGACCCCAACACCATCGCCGCCACTCTGAAACGCATGGAAGCAGCCGGCTTCATCAAGCGCAGCACGCACGAAACCGACAGGCGGGCCTACCGTGTCACTCCTCTGCCCAAGGGTCGCCGCTTGTTTGACCAAGCCAAACCCATTGCCATCGCCTGGCAAACCGAAGTGCTCTCCGCCATCCCCGCCAACCGCCGCGACCAGTTTCTCGCCGACCTGGAATCCATCGGGGCACGCTGCTTCAATTCCCTCTCAGCCGTCGGAAAAACGTCCCCCCAAAAAGCTGAATTGCCCCCGCCAATCTGACCGGCTATAGTGCGCGCGTGGTGCTTCCCATTACCAAATATGGCCATCCCGTGTTGCGGGAAAAAGGACGTCGCATCGAGCTCATTGACGACACCGTCCGTCAATTGGCCTCCGACATGATCGAAACCATGTACGCGGCCAATGGTGTTGGCTTGGCGGCCCAACAGATCGGCCAAGCCCTGCTGCTGACCGTGATTGACGTGAGTCAAAGCGAGATTCCTTCCGACTTGATCATCAACGGCCAAACCAAGTTGCTCGACGACTTCATGCCGATGATCCTGATCAACCCGCAAATCACCCACGCCGATGGCGAGATTACCGGATCGGAAGGCTGCTTGAGCATACCGGAGGTCAACGCCGACATTCGCCGCTCAGCCCGCATCACTGTCCACGCCCAAGACATCGCGGGGAAACCGCTCGCGTTTCAATGCACCGGCCTGCTCGCGCGCGCCGTGCAGCACGAACTCGATCACCTCAACGGCGTGTTGTTCATAGACCGCATGGACGCCGCCACTCGCGCCAGCTTCTCCGGCAAGCTCAAGAAGCTGCAGAAGGCCACGCTCGACAGCCTGAAGAAAGCAGGGCCACGACGCCGGTTCCTCACCTTGCGGTAAACTTGCCCCACCACCAACCGACTGTGAACTTTCTTCGAACCATCGTAGCTTCATGCAGCGGATTCTCCACGTACCGGGCCATGCGGGATCAACCCGTGTCTTCCTCCATTCTCCATCTGTTCAAGGTAGTGGCCGTGCTGACCGTAATCATGCTGGCCGGGTTTATTCCTTCGGCACTGCGCTACAGCGACAAATTCGCCGAGTGGGTGGACGCCAACGTCAAGCCGTTTGCCATCGCCGAAGGGAAAGTAACCGCCGACTTCGACCAACCCTACATTGCCGGTGACACGAATTTCCTGTTCATCGTGGACACCACCGGCGCCATCACCAACCTCGACCCATCCGCCACTAGCGGCATTTTGTTCATGCGCGACTCGCTGCTCGTATGGACCACGCCACCATCGCAAACCAACGCGCCGCATTTCGCTCCCGTGCAATCGCTGCTGGGATTCCCCGCCGGCACCGTCAACGGCGACTATTTCCGCGGATTGATCCGCAAGTTCCTCTGGGTCGGGCTGCCGTTCGCCTTCGCGGTCATGCTTTTGTTTGGCGCTCTGAGCGGGTTGTTGCAGGCGTACCTGTTCACTGCCATCGCTTCCTTCATGGAACGCACCTTGCCGGCGCCGCTGAAGTTCTCCCAACTGCTCAACATCGCCCTCCACGCCATCACCCCGGCCGCCATCATCTTCACAGCCTACTCCCTCTTTCGACTCCAAGGCGTGGATGTCTGGCTCGTCTATCTCGTCGCCTACGGAATCTTTCTGGTCGGCGCCACTAACTCCTGCCGAGATCGTTCCTTCGTCGAATTATCAGAAGACTGAGCAACCCGACCGGACACCGTACTTCATTCGGGGTGATTTTTGTATGCCCTCCAAAATTCGGCGGCGGCTGGCACGTCGTCGAACCGACCCGGTCGCACGGGCCGATCCGAAATCCGCTTGAGATACGGCAACGTCTTCAAAATCTCCACACCGCGCGCGTTGGCCGGGATGATCACGGTCTCCAAAAGCGGGCAGGCCGACAACGGTGTCAGATCGGTCACGCGCGTGCCGCTCAGGTCAAGTTCCACCAATGGCTTTCCCCGCAGTACCTCAATGTCCTCCACTCGCGTGCCGGCCAGGTTCAACCGTTTCAACGGCAATCCGTCCAGTCCCGACAAATCCGTTACCGGCAAGCCTTCCACGGACAAGGTTTGCAGCGGCATTCCTTTCAATACCGACAAATCCGTCACCTTCGAGTGATCGAGCACCAATGTCTGCAACGGCACGCCGCGCAACGGACTCAAATCCGTCACGGCGGAACCCGTGAGAACAAGCACCTGCAACTTCGAACCGCGCAACGCCTCCAAACTGGTCACTCGTGATCGCGACAAGTTCAGCGATTGCAGGGGCATTCCCTTCAAAATGGATATGTTCTCCACCGGCGACTTCGTCAGATCGAGCTGGAACTGACCGGTCGGGTCCATCTGCAACATCTTCCGCGGGTCGCCGCTCTTGAAGATTCCTGCCTTGGCCAGTACCGCGCGCCACGTGTCGAACAACACCTGCTTGTCCGACTGAAACT
>CAZEQV010000189.1:6337-7195 GCA_964514435.1 uncultured Verrucomicrobiota bacterium | reverse complement strand
CGGGTGTACGTCGCCTTTGCGACCGGCGACATTGTGGCATTTGATTTTACCGGGAAAAAAGTGTGGTCAACCTGCCTGTGGCCGATTCAGAGCGGGTTCGGTTGGTGTTCGTCGCTGCTGATTCACAAGAACAGGCTGATTACCCAGTTGGATCACGATGGAGAAAGCGGTTCGGCTTTGATGGCGTTTGACTGCGATACCGGCAAGCAATTGTGGAAGACGAAACGTAATACCGGTGACTCTTTCCAATCGCCGATCGTGGCGGAAACCAAGTCGGGCGCGCAGATCGTCACATCATCTGCAGGTATCATGAACGGCTACAACGCCGATACCGGCGAGGAGGTTTGGTCCGCCTCCTGTGGCGGTTCCGACGATTCGCCGTCACCGGCCTACGCCAATGACATCGTGGTGGCGGTTCATTCCACCGACATGACCTACGCGGTGAAGACCGACGGCAAAGGCAACGTGACCAAGACGCACGTCATCTGGACGAAGGATGATGCCGCGGAAGCGGCTTCACCGGTGGCCAAGGGCAATCTGGCGTTTGTGGCGCATGACGAAAAATTGTCCTGTTACGCGCTCGATACCGGCAAGGAACTCTGGTCGCAGGAACTCGAGGAAAAGGCCTACACTTCCTTGGTGATCGTAGGTGACAAGGGCTACTTCATCGGACAAAGCGGACAGGGATTCGTGTTCCAAGCCGCCGACAAGTTCAAGGAACTCGGCAAGCTGAACGTGGGCGAGGGGAGCGATTCCACGCCGGCATTCTCCAACGGGCGCATCTACATCCGCGGCAACCGCCACCTGTGGTGTTTCGGAGAAAAATAGGCCGCCAGGTTATTTTTCCCATTCGCAGAT
>CAZEQV010000189.1:0-6327 GCA_964514435.1 uncultured Verrucomicrobiota bacterium | reverse complement strand
AAAGCCGCTGCCTTCATCCGCCACGTCCACCCACTTGCCGCCGTCGTACGTGGCGAGATAGTGCTCCTCATCGCCGTAGTTGTTGGGTTGACCGCTCATCCAAGCGGTGAACTTCCATGGCGAGCCGTTGACCCACACCCATTTGTCTTCCTCGACTTCGTCAGTCGCGCCGAGGCGCAGGTATCGGTCGTCGGCCAGCTTGGCGATGAACGTCTGCTCGGCTTCCGTCTCGAGGCAGACCAAGTATCCGCCCATCTGCTCGCAGGCCGCTTTTGCCGTGTGCCAGCAGACATCCACGTCAAACACCTTGTACCGGTGACCGCCGAACTCAACGGCGTCAGCGGGACGTTCTTTGGGAAGTTTGGCGATTTCTTTGGCGTCCACATGGCTTTGGGAAGACTGAGCCGGCTTTGGTTTGTGACTGGCGCAACCGGTCAAGCCGATCAGTGCGGCTACGGTCAAAAGGGTGATTTTCATTGGGGGTCATTTCTTCTTGGTTGGAGGTTGCGGTTTCGTAGCGGGAGTATCCGGGTTCGGCCCGATGACGCATCGGAAACCGACCGACGGCGAGCGAAACTCTTGTTGTTTGTCTGTGATCCGTCGCATGAGGCTGGGGTCGTCGTCAAGAAAGGAACCTCCCCGGATGACAGCGCTCATGCGGTTCGGGCGGTCGTACGTCCATTCGCTGACGTTGCCGGCCATGCCCACGACGCCGTCGGCGCTGCGGTCAAGCGGATAGGCATACACTTCGGCCCAATACGTGTGGTCATCCTTGCCGGCGCCGTTGGCTTTCTCGGGGCCGGGCGTGTTGCCCCACGGATACTTCCTTCCATCGGTGCCGCGCGCGGCGCGTTCCCATTCTCTTTCCGTGGGCAATCGTTTGTTCACCCATTGCGCATAGGCCCGGGCGTCGAACCAGTCCACTCCCGACACCGGCATGTCCCACGTCAACCGCACATCATTGACGGGGTGGCCGGTCTCGCAGCCTTTGAGGATCACGTCCCAGTTGTGGGGTCGGTAATCCTTGTTGCTCGGTTCGAACAAATCGGGTTTGGGGCGATAGCCTCCCGCCACCGCGTCGAGGAACTTCTTGTATTCGCCGATCGTGACTTCATAGCGATCAATGGAAAATGCCGGCAAGGTCGCCGTTGTGCCATCGCCGAAGATGTACGTGCCGGCCGGTATCTCCACCATCGTTCCGAAATCCGGCGGGCGCTCGATGTAGGATTCGCCGGGAGCTTTGTGGAAGAATACATAATAGACGGCCACTGATATCACGATTGTCGCCAGGGCGCCCGCAATGGCCGCCCGGGAATGTGATTTCTTCTGAGGCTCGTGGGCGGTACGTGTCACGGGCGGAAACATTTCCCTGTCCAACGTCTCGGCAGCGTCAGCCATCTCCAGAAGTGATTTGAATTGTTTGCGGGATTCGTTGGTGACCATGCGCTGCACAAACAGCGCAATCTCTTTGCTGATCGGGCCGATGCTGTTGGCGGTTGTTCCCAGCGCCACGCCCAGCGCCAGCATGTCATCGGCGGGCGAACCGCTGGGAGGAAAATCCACCGGCTCAACGTTGGCAACTTTGGCCGTGCCCAGCGCGTCGGTGAGGATGTTCTCCGAGTCAGGCGCCAGGTGCGGGATTGCCTTTTGCCAGAGAAAATCGAGCGCGCGCCCCACTTCGGTGATCACCTTCAGCAGATGATGTTCGTTCACGCAGACGGCGCCTTCAGAGTCCGTGCCGCGCAGAAACTCGGCGAGGGGTGGGCCGTCGGCAAACTCCATGGCGGCAAAAATCCAGCCATCGGCCATGCCGGCTTCATAAATGGTCAGGATGTGCGGATGCGTCAGTTGGGCCGCCTTGCGCGATTCCTCGATGAACTGGTCCACCTTGCCGGGCTGAGCGGCAATTTCCGGCGAGAGAATCTTGAGAGAGACTGGCCGGTTCACGGACACCTGCAAGGCGCGATATACGGTGCCCCACCGGCTGCGCCCGATCACTTCTTCCAGCCTGTAATCACCCAGCGTTTTCCCAATCAATTGGTCAGTCATGATCGCGTTTCTGTCATGGTTTCGGGTTGGGCGACAGCGCCAGCAATCCGGCCGGCTCCGCGCGCACGTCCTGCAATTCGCCGCGGTAATAGGTGCGCAACACAAACCCAGCATACCGGTCCGCATCAGCAGGGAACACCAGCATCAGCTTCTTCGACGTGAAATTTTCCCAGGACGGAATCGTCATCCACTCCGGCTTGCTCCAGGCGACCGGCTGCTTCTGCGCGTCGAGCGTGAACCAGTGAATGCACATGCTCACGGAAGATGGCGGCAGTTCGCGTTCGCCGACTTGCGCCATGGCCTGCACGGCAAGCTTTACCTTGCCGGCCTCTTGGACCGCCTCGGCCTTCTGAATCCGAATCATCTTGTTCAAGACTGCCGGCACGACCACGGGAGCCGGACCTGTCCGCGGAGCGGTGGGCAGGGGTTCCGGGGCATCCGGCAAGGTGGGAGGCGTTGGGGCAGGTGCCGCGACCGGGTCGGGATTCGGATTCGTCACACGACCGGCTTTCCTTGGCTCGGCAACTTTCTTGGGTCGGTCCTGCGAAAATATCCAGCCCATGACCGCCAATTCGCCCAGTATCAACAGTCCCACGGCTACGACCACGATTCCTTGCACCAGGTCAAAGCTCCGGCGTGCTGTGACCGTGGCATGCAACACTTCGAAAACCAAACGCACGGATCCGATCTCGATTTCATCGCCACTGGCCAAACGCTGCGAGCTCACCGGCTGACCGTTCACGCGAACCGTGTTGGCGCCGCGAAGATCCCGCAGATAATACCCGTCCGGCTTTCGTTCAATCTCGGCGTGTTTGTCGTCCATGCCGGGTTCCACCAGCCGGCACGCGCAATCAACGCTCCGTCCGATCAGGGCGCGGTCCGCGTCGGACGCAAACGGCGGATGCGAATCGTGGGGCGATTGGAATTGCAGACGGTACATGACTCGAAGTGCCGTGATAGTAACACAGGCCCGCCGTTACGCGCATCAGTTTCCTGCCGGCAGGGAAAGCGGCGGGCGCTCCGCAAGTTTTGAACAGGTCTAAAATTGTAGGGTGCGAATCCCTGTCGTGTAGGGTTCGCGCCGCGCCCCTTGTTTGCACCCCAAACCAACGGCGGGCAGCCTAAATGACAGGCGTGCGCGCCCTACAAGACTTGCTGTGCATCCGAAGGCGGCAAGCCCGTGTGGCGTGCTTGCTTGTGGGCACCAAGCGATCCGGTGGCTCGACTGTCAAAAGGCGGCTCGCCGTGACGGGAATGTGTGGCTACAATAACAGCCATGCCTTTCCAGCTTGTCAGCAAATACAAACCGCGCGGGGATCAACCGCAGGCCATCGAGACGCTGGTCAATTCGTTGCGAAGCGGAAACCGGTTTCAAACGCTTCTCGGCGTCACCGGCAGCGGCAAGACGTTCACCATGGCCAACGTCATCCAGCAACTCGACCGGCCCACCTTGGTCATCTCGCACAACAAAACACTCGCCGCCCAGTTGTTTTCCGAGTTCAAGCAGTTCTTTCCCCACAACGCCGTCGAGTATTTCGTCAGCTACTACGACTACTACCAACCCGAAGCCTACATTCCACAAACCGACACCTACATTGAGAAGGACGCCAGCATCAACGAACAGATCGAGAAGCTTCGCCTTTCCACTACCAGCAGCCTCATGTCGCGTCGCGATGTCATCGTTGTGGCAAGCGTGTCGTGCATTTACGGATTGGGTTCGCCGGAGGACTATTTCGAGATGGTCGCGCTGATTCGGGTCGGGGACTCCATGAGCCGGGAAGACCTGCTTCGCAAACTCGTGGACATGCAATACAACCGCAACGACGTGGAGTTCACCCGCGGCCTGTTTCGTGTCCGCGGGGATACTGTGGAAGTCTGTCCCAGTTACACGGACGACGCCGTGCGCATCGAGTTCTGCGGCGACACCATCGAAACGATCACCCGGTTTGATCCCCTGACCGGCAAGCCTATCGAACAGATCGCCACGGTCTCGCTCTATCCGGCCAAGCATTGGGTCATGCCGTACAGCAAAATTGCCGGGGCGGTTGACGCCATCAAAGCGGAAATGACCGAGCGCGTCGCCTGGTTTGAGCAGCACAACAAACTCATCGAGGCCCAGCGCATCCATTCCCGCACGATGTACGACATCGAGATGCTCAAAGAGATGGGGTTCTGTCCCGGCATCGAGAATTATTCCCGCCACCTCAGCCGACGCGCACCGGGCGACCGTCCGTTCTGTCTGCTCGATTTTTTCCCAAAAGATTACCTTCTCATCGTGGACGAATCACACGTTACCGTCCCGCAAATCGGCGGCATGTACGCGGGCGACCGGTCTCGAAAAACCACGCTGGTGGAGCACGGATTCCGGCTGCCATCCGCCCTCGACAACCGTCCCCTCAACGCCGACGAGTTTCAAACGCTCATTCACCAGTGCGTCTTTGTCTCGGCCACGCCGGGCGAATTCGAACGGCAGCACAGCGCCGTGGTGGCGGAGCAGATCATCCGTCCCACCGGGCTTGTCGATCCGTCGGTTGTCGTCAAACCGTTGAAAGGCCAGATAGACGACTTGCTCGAACAATGCCGGCAGCGCGCCGAGAAACATGAGCGCGTTCTGGTCACCACCCTCACCAAACGCACCTCCGAAGACTTGACCGACTACCTTCGCGAACTCGGCATTCGGGTGAAATATCTCCATAGCGAGATTGACGCCATCGAACGGGTCGAAATCCTGCGCGGTCTCCGTTCAGCCGACTTTGACGTGCTCGTGGGCATCAACCTGCTCCGCGAAGGTCTCGACCTGCCGGAAGTCTCGCTCGTCGCCATCCTCGACGCGGACAAGGAAGGATTTCTTCGCAGCGCCACCTCGCTGATCCAGACAGCCGGCCGGGCGGCGCGGCACATCAACGCTCAAGTCATCCTTTACGCCGATGTGATGACCGATTCGATCACGAAGTTTCTGCAAACGACCGAGTACCGGCGCGCCAAACAGCTTGCCTACAACAAGCAACACGGCATCACACCCAAGACGGTCAAACGCGAGTTGCAGCTCAGTCTCGCGGAACTAACCAAGGGACGCGACGTTGAAGCCAGTGTGGTTCGCGAAAGCGGTGGAAGTTACCGGACCAGCGAATTGCTGCTCGAACTGGAAAAAGAAATGATCGAAGCCGCCGAGAACCTGCAATTCGAGAAAGCAGCCATCTTGCGCGACCAGATTGAGGAATTGAAGAAGCACAAGGAAGAAACCAAAGCCTCGCCGCCGCGACGACAAGTGAAATACGACCGCAAACTCAAAACGCACATCCTCAAGAAGAGATGACGATGACACTTTCCCCCGATTACGTCCGCCAACTTGTGAGGGCGGCGCTCGTGGAAGACATCGGCGCCGGTGACATCACCACCGACTGCGCCATCCCTGCCGGCACGCTTGCCTCCGCGAGCATTGTGGCCCGTGAGACCTGCACCGTGGCCGGTATGCCGCTCGTGGAAGCGGTCTTCGATGAAGTGGACAAACAAATCCAAGTCACGATCCTTGCCGGCGACAAACAACCGGCGAAACCCGGGCAGGTCGTATGCACCTTGGACGGTCCCGCCCGCGGCATCCTGACCGGCGAACGCACCGCGCTCAACTTCCTCCAACGGTTGTCCGGTATCGCCACGCTCACACGACAGTTCGTGAATGCGGTTGCCGGCACAAAAGCCGTCATCCTCGACACGCGCAAGACCACGCCGACGTTGCGGCTCCTGGAAAAATACGCCGTGACCTGCGGTGGCGGACAGAATCACCGGATGGGGTTGTTCGACGCGATGATGATCAAGGACAATCATCGCACGGTGTTGGAGCGGCTCGGACCGCAGGCGTTGACCGCGGCGGTGGCCAACGCGCGCCGGCAACATCCCGCCGTCCCTGTCATCATCGAGGCCGACAGTTTGGACGATGTGGAACGGGCGCTGGCAGCCGGCGCGGATCACATCCTGCTCGACAACATGTCACCAGAACTATTGAGCGAAGCGGTGGCATTGGTTCACGGACGCGCCAAGACAGAGGCCAGCGGTGGTGTGCGGCTGGACACGATTCGTGACATTGCCCTGACGGGTGTGGATTTCATCAGCGTGGGCGCCTTGACGCACTCAGCCCGCGCCATAGACTTTTCGCTCGAACTGGCCGACGGTGCCGCATGAGACGAACATGGTTCATCATCCTGTTTATTTTGCTGACCGGTGCGGAGGCCCTGCCGGCCAATGAACTGGAAAAGTTCACCGACGTCACACTGGTGGACA
>CAZEQV010000188.1:0-7238 GCA_964514435.1 uncultured Verrucomicrobiota bacterium | reverse complement strand
ACCTAGCCGGCCGAATCAGGACATAGTCGGTTTGGGTTTGGGAAACTTTTATGGGGCGTTTTTTGGGGCGTTGCCGGCTTCGGGGTCGTTCACACGGTCGGAGTTTGGCTATCGAAGCGGCGCGAAGACCCGGTGGGGTGTGGTGTTGTCGGGTGTGTTCGCGATGGGGATTATTCTGCTGGCCAGACCGTTGTTGGAGAAGATTCCCATTCCGTCTTTGGCGGCGTTGATCATGTGGCTGAGCCTGAAGCTCGTTCATCCGAAACATATTCGGGTGTCGGTGTTCTCAACGTATTCGGATGCGCTGGTTTTTCTGACGACGTTTTTGGCGGCGATGTTTTTGCGGTTGGATTCGGCCGTTTATTTGGGGGTGTTGGTGAGCATGGCGTTGTTCTTGCAGAAAGCCAGCGAGCCAAAGTTGATGGAGTTTGAGTTTGATGCCGAGGGAAGATTCCGGCAGTCGCAGCGCGAGGGAAAAGAGCGAAAGCCCGAGATTTCCATCGTGCATGTCGAAGGGGAGCTGTTTTTTGGCGCGGCCGAATCCGTGCAGGAGGAAATATGGCGCACCGTGGACTCGAAGAACACGAAGGTGGTCATCTTGCGGTTGCGCAACGCGCAGAATTTGGACGCGACCGGGGTGATGGTGTTGGAGCAGTTGCTGATGGACTTGCGAAGAATGGGGGTTCATCTGTTGGTCAGTGGAACGAGTCCGTCGCTGGACCGTGTGATGGCCCGGTCAGGTCTGGATGCGGTCATCGGGGCGGAGAACTACTTTCCTTCGCAGAACAATTTCTTGGACGCGACTCGTCGGGCTGTGAAGCGCGCAAACGAATTGGTGGGCGTCAGCGATCCGCAAGTGCGGCTGTATTACGACAAGGACAAGTCAAAGGAAACGGTCTGAGGCGGGTCAGTTGGAGTGCGCGCGAGGTTTGGCGCTGCTGATGGCGCGCCTGACCGAGGCGAGCAGGTCATTCTTATCAATCGGCTTGTTCAGATACTCGAACGCGCCCTCGCGCATGGCTTCCATGTATTGTCCCCAATCCCCAAACGCCGTGATGACAATGACCGGCCAGTTGGGGAAAGCGGTCTTGATGGTGGAGAGGAATGTTGTGCCTTTCATCTTCGGCATCGAGACATCGGTGATGACGAGGTTGAACAGCTTGCTGGACCGATTGACGTATTCGATCGCGGCAACGGCATCCGGTTGTGCGACGACTTCATAACCTTCTTTCTCCAGCACTTTGGTAAGCGCCTTGAGCAGCTCGGGGTCATCGTCCACAAGCAGTATCGAGTATTTCTTCTCCCCTTCGATCACGTTGGATGCGGGAGCAGTGCCGGTGCCATGGAAGGGGGCCATTGCGTAAGCGATTGGCAGACAGAGGCATTGATACCGGCTTCCAAGCAACCACTCGCGGTGGGCGCCTGTCATCGTGTCAGTGTTGGGTGGGGTGACCGGACAAACTGACACACCACCGAATTGAGGGGGAGGGACGGCTGGTTGTTGGCATCAATAATCGCGATGGAATTGTTGCTGGCCGCGCCTCGGCTGCTGCCATACAGATGCGTTGTGATGTGGCGCACCTTGACGGTGTGAATGGGGGTCTATTGACAATCGTGGGGGTGACTGTTAGAAAACTCGCCGTGCAACGAGGGTGGGGAACATGGGTTCCCCTCTTTATTTGTGACTGATTCATACATAGCCCAATACTTGTTTATCGCTGTGTTCCTAGGGGTGGCGGTCTTGTTCCCGCTCGCGCCCTTGATCATTGCCCGGATTGTCGCCCCCCGGAAACCCGCGGCGATCAAGAACAACACGTACGAATGCGGTCTCGCCGCCAAGGGGGATGCTTGGGTCCAGTTCCGGGTGGGTTACTATATCTATGCGCTAATCTATGTGATTTTTGCCGTGGAGACCATTTTCCTCTACCCGTGGGCGGTGGCGTTCGCGGGAATGGGATTGGGGTCATTCATAGCGATGATGGTTTTCGTGCTCCTGTTGGCGGAAGGCTTGGCCTACGCCTGGATCAAGGGAGCGCTCGATTGGAAATGATTTTTCCGGCCCTCAGGCCGGCAGGGAATTGGTAACGACAAATGGCGATTGATGAAGGACTGAGAAGTGAATTGCAGAAGCAGGGGGTCTTCATACTGACCTTCGAGCAGCTCTACAACTGGAGCCGGAAATCTTCCATCTGGCCGCTGCAATTCGGCCTTGCCTGTTGCGCCATCGAAATGATCGCCAGCGCGGCGTCCCGGTATGATCTCGCCCGATTCGGCGCGGAAGTTTTCCGGGCCACACCCCGGCAAGCTGACCTGATGATCGTGGCCGGCACCGTGACCAAGAAAATGGCGCCGCAAGTGGTTCGGCTCTTCAATCAGATGCCGGAACCGAAGTATGTAATTTCCATGGGCGCTTGCGCCATTTCGGGCGGACCGTTCAAAGACGGCTACAACGTGTTGAAGGGAATTGACCGGTTTATTCCAGTGGATGTACACATACCGGGCTGTCCGCCCCGGCCGGAAGCGTTGATCCACGCCATCATCACATTGCAACGGAAGATCGCCGAGCAACATCTCGACAAGGAACAACGTCCGCGTTGGTACAGCCAGAATGCCACGACCGAGTTCCCGGTCCCGTCCTTTGGTGAACACGACCTTGAGCCGGCGGCCAACCGCGAAATTTGGGAGCCGCCGCGGGATTACCGCGATGTCACCCTCGATGCGGTGGAGAAAAAGGCGTGATGGAATCCATCGAGCAACTCAGGGAGATCATTCTCCAATCAGTGCCCGGCGCGTCCATCGAGATCATCCCGTCAACACCCGCCGCCGCTCAACCGGCTTTGTTGATTGACCGCGACCACATCGTTGCCGCCGCCAAGTTTCTGAAAGAGGATGGACGGTATCAGTTCGACTACTGCTCCTGCGTGACAGCCGTGGATTATCTGCGGAAGGAGAACGCACCGGGCTACATCGAAGTCGTCTATCACCTTTATTCGGTGGCGCTCAAACACGGGCCGGTCGTGTTGAAAGTGCGAACCGACCGGGAACCCGACAAATGTCATGTGCCTTCGCTGACGCCGCTGTGGCGGGGCTGTGAGTTCCAGGAACGCGAGGCATTCGATTTGTTTGGGGTGAAGTTTGACGGGCATCCGGATTTGCGTCGGATTCTGATGTGGGACGAGTTCCGGGATCATCCGATGCGCAAGGATTACAAGCCACCGATGGATTACGAGTGGGAGCCGACTCCGCACGACGAGACGCTGGAACGCGCCAAGGCAGCGGGCGGGATTGTGCCGCCGACGGCGTTGGAGGAGGCGAAGAGGAAATGATCCAGCCCATCTCCGAGCCGAAAAGCTACACGTTGTCGCCAGGCTCTGCCGGGTGGATTGAGACGCAGACGCTGGAAGTTTCCATCGGCCCGCAACATCCCAGCACGCACGGCGTGTTCCGCATGGACGTGGTGCTCGATGGCGAAACCGTTGTGAAACTCAAGCCAGTCATGGGCTATTTGCATCGGAACCATGAGCAACTGGCCGAGAAAATGGCGTGGCTGGCCTCGATTCCGTACACCGACCGGTTGGATTACTTCAATTCGATGACCAACAATTGGGCGTATTGCCTGAGCGTGGAAAAACTCGCTGGCATCAATGTGCCGGAACGCGCCGAGTACACCCGCGTCATTGTTTCTGAACTCACCCGTCTGCTCAATCACACCTGCGTCATCGGCTTCATGTTGCAGGACCTCGGCGCGTGGGGTACGCCGCTGCTGTATGCGTTCCGGGAACGTGAAAAGATTCTGGATTTGTTCGAGGCATTGAGTGGCTCGCGGATGATGTGCAACTACATGAGATTCGGCGGCGTCCGTGTGGATTTGACCGATGCGATGTTGCAGACGGCGAAGGAAATCGTGGCGAAGTATCCGGCGTTTCTCGATGAGTTTGAGAAACTGCTCACCGGCAATGAAGTGTTGTTGGCTCGATGCCAGAACGTGGGCGTTCTCCCGAAGGAGCTGGCCATCAATGGAAGCATGGCCGGGCCGATGGCGCGCGCCAGCGGCGTCGAATACGACATCCGCAAAGTGGACAAGTACGGCGTGTATGACCGATTCGATTTCCGCGTGCCGGTCGGGGAGGTCGGTGATGTGTATGACCGGTACTACGTGCGCGTCCTCGAAATGCGCGAGAGCATCAGGATTTTGCAGCAGGCGTTGCGCGACATACCGAAGGGGCCGTTCATCGCGCCCGAAGTGAAGCTCCGCAACTTCAAGGTGCCGGCGGGCGACGGCTACGGTCGCATCGAAGGGCCGAAGGGCGAACTCGGTTTTTATCTCGTGTCCGATTCGTCCGGCAAGATGCCATACCGGTATCATGTGCGCCCGCCGAGTTTCATCAACCTGACCACACTCGAAGACATGTGCCTCGGACACAAGGTGGCTGACGTGGTCATCATCCTCGGAAGCGTGGACATCGTGTTGGGGGAGGTGGACCGGTAATGAGTTTCATCGGCAAAGGGTTGTTCCAGGGCATGGCGGTCACGGCGAAAAACTTCGTCGGCAGCTATTTCGACAATGGACGGCGTGAGAAACTGGTCACCTGGCAGTATCCCGAAGAGAAGATGCCGTTGCCGGAAAACTCCCGCAGTTTCCCCTTTCTTGTGTACGACGAGGATTCGGATCCGGTGGGCACGATGCGTTGTGTGGCGTGCAAGATATGCGAGACGGAATGTCCGCCGCAGTGCATCTACATCGTCATGGACCGGGACGAGAAGGGCAAACCGCAGCAACGACCCAAGGTGTTCGACATAGACATCAGCGTTTGCATGCAATGCCAGATCTGCGTGGAAGTTTGCCCGTTCGACGCCATCAAGATGGACAACGATTACGAGAAGGCCCAGTACGGACGGTTCAATGACCTGATCGAACACCTGCCGGACCTGCTCAAGTCGAACGAATACTACAACAGGATCAAACCGACCGAAGCCTCGGCGGTGGATGAGAAGTTGAAGGCCGAAGCCGAGAAGAAAGCCAAGAAAGCCGCACCGGCTTCGAAACCTGCCGCTCCTGCTGCGCCCGCCAAGCCAGCCGCGTCGGCACCCAAACCGGCGGCGCCCGCGCCCGTCGCCAAGGCGCCGGCCAAGATTGTGATACCGGAAGACGCACCGTTCAACGCGGAACAACGCGCTTGGCTCAGCGGCTTTCTCAGTTCGATTTCGATTCATGGCGCCACGCCGGTCGCCTCGGCCTCGCCGCCCACCGAAGCGCCAGCCGCCGCCGCACCGGAATCAGTTTCCGAGCCTGTCACGGAAACAGCTCCCGCAGCGGAACCGGCCCCTGCTGGCGACGCCCCTTGGCACGATCCCGGTCTCAGCATGTCGCAGCGAATGGATTTGGCGAAGGATCGTCCGCTGGCGGACAAACTGATGGCGGCGATGGCGCAGACTGACTGCCATGCGTGCGGATACGATTGTCGCGGCTATGCCGATGCGATTGCGGCCGGTTCGGAGAGCGATCTGTCATTGTGCCTGCCGGGTGAATCGGAGACGGCCAACAAACTGGAAGAACTGCTCAAGGAGGCCGGCAAGCTCTAGAGCGGACGTTTGACAACTGGGCAGTGTTTGCCTAAGAACAGCGCCTTTTTCGGAACGAGAGAACAGTGGAAACAATTTATCAATGGCTCGTGAAGATGTTCGCCGATGCGCCGCCCGCGCTGCTGCTCGGTATCGCCATCGCGTTGCCCATTCTGTTTGTGCTGTTGGTGTTTCCGGCTGTGTTCGCCTACACGACGTTGATTGAACGCAAGGCGCTGGGACGCGTTCAGAACCGGTACGGCCCGAATCGTGTTGGCCGGTGGGGCATCCTCCAGCCCATTGCCGATGGTCTGAAACTGCTGACCAAGGAAGACATCGTGCCGGCGAAGGCCGACAAGTTTGTTCATTTCCTCGCGCCGGTCATTGCGGTCATTCCTTCGATCTTGCTGTTTGCGGTGGTGCCGGTGATGCCGGGACTCGTGCCGGTCAATCTGAACATCGGCATTCTGTTTGCCTTTGCGGTTAGCACGGCCAGTGTCTTGGCGTTGTTCATGGGCGGCTGGGCGTCGCGCAACAAGTTCTCGTTGCTCGGAGCGATGCGCGCGGTGGCGCAGGTCGTCTCCTACGAAGTGCCGATGGTCCTGGCGGCGGTCGCGGTGGTCATGGCGGCGGGTTCATTGAAGACATTGGACATCATCGGCGCGCAGGCCGGTGGGATTGGCGAAGTGACCAATTGGTTTGTGTTCCGTCCGTGGGGATTTGTCGGTTTCGTTTTGTTCGTGATCGGCGCGATGGCGGAATCGGCGCGCACGCCGTTCGACATACCAGAAGCGGAGTCAGAAATCATTGCCGGCTATCATACCGAATACAGCGGATTCAAGTTTGCGCTGTTTCAGTTGGGTGAATACCTCGCGGCGATTGCCATGGCCGGCATCACGGTGACGATGTTTCTCGGCGGTTATCTCGGGCCGGGCGTGCACATTCCCTACGTCGGACCGTTGATTGGAATGGGTTGGTTCTTTGCCAAGCTCATGAGCATTGTGTTTGTGGTGATCTGGATTCGCGGCACCTGGCCGCGCGTGCGCGTGGATCAACTCATGGGGTTTGCCTGGAAAGTCCTGTTGCCGATGTCACTGGTGAACATCGTGGCGGTGGGGTTGTGGCATTTCATCCAGCCCCGCTGGCTGGGCTGGATTGTCACCGCGGTGATGTTGGTGATCGCCTTCATTGTGTTCTCGCGGGCCAGCGCCACGGAGAAGTTCATGAAACGTCAATACCGGTATGTGAGCTGAACGATCATGGACATCGCATTCTGGACATTGTCAATCATCACGGTGCTTGGGGCCTTGCTGGCCATCTCACTTCGCAATCTCGTGCATTGTGTGCTGTCGCTGATCCTGTTTTTCCTCGGCGTTGCCGGGCACTATTTCCTGCTGCGGGCGGAGTTCGTGGCGGCGGCGCAGATATTGATCTACATCGGCGCGGTGGCGGTCCTGATTCTTTTCGCAATTATGCTCACCCGCAACGTGACCGGCACGGAAGGACCGCGCGAGGTGCTGGGCATCAAATGGTGGGGCGGCGCATCGGCGGCGGCCATCGTGGCGGCGCTGCTGGCGTGGGGGCTTCGCAATGAGCCGGTGAGTTCGCTTTCGTCCGGTGGAGAAAACGCCGTCAGTTCCGTGGCGGATATTGGCAAGTTGCTGGTCACGGATTGG
>CAZEQV010000187.1:0-7242 GCA_964514435.1 uncultured Verrucomicrobiota bacterium | reverse complement strand
GTGATACAGCGCAAACGCGTTGTTCTTTTGTACCAGCACAACGATGGCGACTATGAGCCCGACCATCCCGATGGGGATGTAACTAAGGATTGCCATGATTTTCCCGCTCTCGATTTCTTGCTGTGAAATTACCGGGACTGGATTGGGTGACGGTGCTGATTCTGACGGGGATGGTGTTGGGTCCGACATGATGTTCTCCTTGACAGTTTGGTTTCGGATCTCAAGCGAGATAATCGGGAACCGATGGCTTGAAGTCAAATGGAAAGCCGTCAATGATGGTATTGTGTTACCAAGGTTGGGATGATAGTGTCAGTAAAAGGAGATCGTCTATGAAACCGTTTGTCTATGCAGTCAGTGTCGTTTCGATAGTCTCAGTGCTATGGACAGGATGTGGCAAGAAGGAAGAATCAACGGTTCCTCCCCAACCACCCGCCGTTGAGCAACCAGCCGTCAAATCCACGCCCCCGCCCGCGCCGCCGGAAACTCCCAAGGTGCCAACCAAGCCGGTAATGGATGTATTGGCCAGCGCCAAAGACAGTGTGGCTAAGGCGCTCGCCTTGTCAAAAGAAGGCAAGTACACGGAAGCATTGGCGATGTTGCAGGCAGTGGCTGTCGAAGTGCAATCCAATCCGGAAGCGAAAAAGTTGGTTGATGACGCGATTGCCCAAGTCAAGAAGGCCATGGCTGACGCAGCCGCCCAGTCGGCTGCAGACAAAGTTGGTGGAATGCTCAAATAGGCGGCAGACTCACACGGATTGTCTGTGCGTGATCACCGCGCAGCCGGTACGGGCCGAGTGTGGCTGGCAGGAGCGCAAGCTCACCGGGATGCAAGGCTTCATTCCTGCCGGGGGTGGTGATGGTGGTGAACCCGCGGATGCAGGCCAGGATGTGGAACGTGGAGCCATCGCATTCACCGGCCAGCTCACCGGTCACATCCAGTTTTTCTGTGTGAAAATGCTGGCAATGAATGGGCAAGGGATTAAGCGCCGGCTCAAAGTCGCTGAAATCTATCGAGGCCATTGACTCGGCGATGTGAAGTGGCCGCGGGTTGCCGTCAAGCCCAACCCGTCCCCAATCATAGACCCGATAAGTTGTGTCGGAGTTTTGTTGGATTTCCAGGATCACCAGGCCGGCATCAATGGCGTGGATGCGTCCCGACGGAATGAATATGGATTGACCGGCTGAGACAGGGAAACGGTGAACCAGCGATTCCAAGGTTCCCATTTCCAGCGCCGATTCGAACATCGAACGTGTGACACCGCGTTTGAGTCCGGCAATCAGGTGCGCCTGCGGGTCGGCTTCGAGGATATACCACATCTCCGTTTTTGGCTCACCTTGGAGCGAATCGGCCACAGAAGCCGGTGGGTGTACTTGCAGGGAAAGGCGCTCGCGGGCATCAAGCAGTTTGATCAGGAGGGGGAATCGGCTGAGGTCGCGGCAGTTTGTTCCGAGCAGACCGGACCGGTATGTTTGCACCAACTGGTGCAGGCTCTTGCCGGCGTCCGTGCCATTGATGATGATGGAGTTGGCATTCGGGCGGTCGGAGACTTCCCATGACTCACCGATGGGCCTGGCGGTGGGGATCGTTTTTCCGTAACGAGCGAGACGGTCGCCGCCCCAAACGCGTTCGACGGGAATGGGTTGAAATCTAAGGGGATATCGCATGTTCTGCCTTGCAGTTTGATTGGTGAGGCTCTAGATTGCGGCCTCACAAGGAGGTAGTTCAATCTTTTTATGGCGAAAGAACCCAAAGACTCGCATCTGAGGGAAATCTGGGCTGTTGTGCTGGTGGGGATGGCGTTGCTGTTGTTATTGAGTTTGGTCTCCTACCATCCCGACGACTACGGCACGGTGGCATCCAGCGGCTCACGGGTCATCCATAATTTCATCGGCCCGGCAGGGGCGTGGATTGCCTACGCAACATTTCAATCGTTTGGGCTGGCCGCCTATTTTCTCATGGCGGTCTTGGGCGTTCTGGGAGTGGTGCTGCTGATGGGACGCCAGATTCCCTGGCGCAGCAAAGTCGGCGCGGGAGTGCTTTTGTTGGTGTCGGCCGCTTGTCTGTTTCATGTGGCCGGATTGGAGACGCTCCGTCACAAGTTCAACATCCCCAGCAGCGGTGGGTTTGTCGGGATGTTCATGGGCGGAATGTTTCAAAGCCTGCTTGGCTCCATTGGCACTTCAATTGTCTTCTTTGCGGCGTATCTCATCAGTTTGATCATCCTGATCAATTTGCGTCCCAGCTATTGGGTGACCATGGCCGCTGGATGGGCGCAGGATTTTTGGGCGGAAATCCAAGCTGGCAAGAACAAGGGCAGCGTTCTTGATGAGTTGTCGGAAAAAGAGAAGGAGATGCGGCAGCGTGAAATTCAGTTGAAACGCGAATTGGCCAAGAGCGAGCGCGCCGCCAAGAAACTGGCCGGCGCCAAAGCGAAGTCCAACGGCGCCACTGAGGTCGAGGAGGAACAGTCTGAGCCGTCGGAACCTGAAATCGAGGTGCCGGAACCGAAATTCGAAGACCGATCGACGAGACATCTGCAAAAGCCGGAGGCTTCCGATGATGACCACAAGAACGATGAAAAGAAGCCAGGCTTGGTCGAGAAATTCATCAAACCCAAGCTGAAGGACGAGGGCAAACCGGCTCCCAAACCGGCCGTGCCACCGACGGCGGACGTATTGGCCAGCGGCGGCGCTGCCGAAGGCGAACAGTATGTGTTGCCATCCATTGACATGCTCGATCTTCCGCCCGCGATGGCGCAGCGAAGCATCGTGGAAGACTTGAAAGCAAGCGCGGTGATCCTGAAGGACACGTTGGCCGACTTCGGTATTGAGGTGAAATCCGGTGACGTCACCAAGGGGCCAACGATCACCCTGTTTGAGTTGTATCCGGCGCCAGGCGTCAAAGTGGAACGGATCCAGTCGCTGTCACAAAACATCGCGCTGGCGATGAAAGCGGAAAAAGTCCGCATCATTTCACCCGTGCCGGGCAAGGGAACGGTGGGTGTGGAAGTTCCCAATTCCACGACCACCACCGTCTATCTGCGCGACATCCTCGAGTCCGACGAGTGGCGCAAAGCCATGACCAAGGCGAAGATTCCGATTGCACTGGGGCGCGACGTGAAAGGCAACGCCATCATCGCGGACTTGGCTGACATGCCGCACCTGTTGATCGCGGGCGCGACCGGGTCCGGCAAGACTGTTTGCGTGAACGCGATTCTGGCGGCGCTCATGTATCGCTTCACGGCGGAAGACCTGCGGCTGGTGCTCGTGGATCCGAAGATGGTTGAGATGCAGCATCTCAACGCCTTGCCGCATCTGGTGATACCGGTCGTGACGGAACCCAAGAAGGTGCCGTTGGCGTTGGGGTGGGTGATTCGGGAAATGGAAAAGCGTTACCAGATCTTCGCCAAAGTGGGTGTTCGCAACATCAACGCCTTCAACAATCGCAAGAAAAAGGAGTCGGCGCCTCCCCCCGCGCCCGTCGAATTCAAGCCCGCCGGGGAAGGCGCGACGGCTGAGCCGGCCAAGTCGGATCAACCGGTTCAAGAGGAACTCAAAATTGAGGTTCCACGCGATGGCGACTTGATCATACCGGAGCGATTGCCGTTTATCGTTGTGGTCGTGGATGAATTGGCCGACTTGATGCACACAGTGCCGGTTGATGTGGAATCAGCGATTGCGCGGTTGACGGCGCTCGCCCGCGCGGCCGGCATTCATCTGATCATCGCCACACAACGCCCCAGCGTGGATGTGGTGACCGGTGTCATCAAATCCAACATACCGGCGCGCATCGCGTTTCAAGTGGCATCCAAACAGGACTCCCGCGTCATTTTGGACACGAATGGCGCGGACAAGCTGCTGGGCAAGGGCGACATGTTGTACCAGCCCGCTGGCGCGCCCAAACCGATCCGGGCGCAAGGCGTGTTCGTGACGGACGACGAAATCAAACGGATCGTGGACTTCATTGGCAACCATGCCAAACCGCGGTTTGAGCCGGAGATTCACAAAAAACTGCAAAAACCAGTGGCATCGGCCGAGATTGACGAACCGAATACCGAGGACGAAGAACTCGTCGAGCAATGCGTCGAGGTCATCCGCCAGACAAACCGGGCCAGCGTCTCGATCTTGCAACGCCGGCTGCGGATCGGGTACACAAGGGCGGCGCGGATTATGGATTTGCTGGAGGAACGTGGAATCGTCGGACCGCCAAAAGGTTCGGATCCGCGCGAGATTCTCGTGGACCTCGGCGGCTCGGACTCCAGAGAAGAAGAACCGCAATAGTCCGGCAACATAAAATTGAAAGACTGACATGGCATCCATTGGCGACATACTCCGGCAAGCTCGACATGACCGAAAGCTTTCGCTGGAGGAGTGCGCCCGCAACACCAAGATCAAACAAGGCATCTTGGAGCAGTTGGAAGCTGACGATTTTTCAAATCTCCCCGGCCCGACTTACACGCGCGGGTTCTTGAAAATGTATGCCGAACATCTCGGCTTGGACAGCCGGTCGATCACCGAAGCCTACCTGCAAAGCCAGGGCGGTGTGCGCCGGCACGGTCTGCAGTTGGAGACCGAAGCGAACATGCGGGCACGTAGCAAGGGCGAGTTGCAGTTGCCGTTGCGGAGCGTGGTAATGGTGGTGGCGGCTCTGACGTTGGGAGCGGGCTTGATTGTCGGGCTGCGCGCCATGTTCAGCAAATCCGACGCGCCGAATGAAAACGAGAAAGTCAAAGAGCAGGTGACGGCTTCCGCACCGAAAACATCTGTTCCACATTCGGACGTGGAAGCAATCTACCAGGCCAAACGTCCCGCTCCCGAGCTTCTCGATTTGCCGCGTCAATAATCGGCCCACACCCATTCATGTTGCCGCAACCTCTCAAAGTGGGACTGATCAGTCTTGGATGCGCCAAGAACCTTGTGGACAGCGAAGTCATGCTCGGCTCTTTGATGCGTGAAGGATTGACGTTGGCGTCCGACGCGAAGGATGCCGATGTGGTCATCGTGAACACCTGTGGATTCATCGAGGCTTCCAAGCAGGAATCCATAGACACCATTCTCAAGGCGAACGGGCTGCGGCAAACCGGCCGGTGCAAGGCGTTGATCATGGCCGGCTGCTTGACCCAGCGGTACCCGAAGGAATTGCGGGCAGACCTGCCGGAGGTGGACGCGATCATTGGACTGAACGAAGTGCCGCGCATCGGCGAGATTGTGCGCGAAGTGCTCCAACGCAACGGGCAGACGGCACCCGATCTTTACTGGTCTGGACCGGCCCGATACGTCCCGGACTATTCCGCGCCAAGGCTGCGATTGACTCCACAACATTTCACCTACGTGAAGATCGCCGAAGGCTGCAATCATCCCTGCACGTTTTGCAGCATCCCGCGCATCCGCGGCCGGCACCGCAGCCGTCCGCGGGAAGACGTGCTCAGGGAAGTTCGGATGCTGGTGGAGCAGGGGGTCAAAGAGATCAACTTCATTTCGCAAGACACGACGTTCTACGGAAAAGACCTCGACCCCCACGCGCCCGGCCCGCGCGACGGCAGAGGACAACTGTGCGAGCTGTTGCGCGCGATTCAAACCATCCCGGGCGACTTTTGGGTGCGGTTGCTCTACACCCATCCCTATCACTGGAACGATGAGTTGATCGAGACCATGGCCGCTTGCGACAAAGTATGCCGGTACGTGGACATGCCGCTGCAACACATCAACGACGACGTGCTGCAACGCATGAAACGCGAGACTTCGGGCGACTACATTCGCGAGTTGGTGGCGAAGATTCGACACGGCGTGCCCGGCATCGCTTTGCGCACGACGTTCATCGTCGGTTTCCCCGGCGAGTCAGAAAAACAGTTTGAGGAATTGCTGGCGTTTATGGAGCAAGCCCGGTTCGAGCGGTTGGGAGTTTTCACCTACTCGCAGGAAGACCACACGCCTGCCGGCAACATGGACGGTCAGATACCAGACCGGGTGAAGAAACAACGGTACCGGCGGGCGATGGCGTTGCAGCAAAAACTTTCCGAGCAGGTTCACCGCCAACAGGTCGGCAAGACGTTGCGCGTGCTCGTCGAAAAGCCGAACGGCACCGGCTGGATCGGACGTTCCCACGCCGACGCGCCGGAGATTGACGGCAGTGTGATCATCCACGGCAACGCCCCTGTCGGGTCATTCACGCGAGTGAAAATCACCAAGTCCGCCGCCTACGACCTCACCGGCAACGTGGCCAGTTGATTTCCCCGGGCGGGCGCGCGGGGTTAGTCTGCACGGGTAAGCCCCCGCGTTGTGGTGATGGAGTCGCTGCAAGCATCTCTGTTTTGCTTTTGTTTCCGGTCGGGTATGGTGCGGTCAACATTGATGAACAAGATTGCTTACAACTTGTTGTTGCAGGACTTGGCCGTGGTGATGATTGTCGCCGGCATCGTCACGTTCCTGTTTCACCGGCTGCGTCAGCCGGTGGTTCTGGGATATATCTTGGCCGGGATCATCATTGGCCCGTTCGCGCCCCCGTTCAAGCTGATCGCGGACAATGATTCCATCCGCACACTGGCTGAATTGGGCGTTGTGTTCTTGATGTTCAGCCTCGGATTGCAGTTCAGTGTGCGCACGCTCAAAGTGGTGGGGACAACGGCGTTTGTCGCGTCGGCTTTGGAGATTTTGTTGATGCTGTGGCTGGGGTATCAGGTCGGTCATTTCTTCGGGTGGTCGAAGATGGATTGCCTGTTTCTGGGCGCGATGTTGTCCATCACCTCCACGACCATCATCGTCAAGACGCTGACCGAGCTGGGAATGTTGAAAGCGAAGTTCGCCCAGTTGACGTTTGGGATTCAGATCGTGGAAGACACGCTGGGCATGACGATGATCGCGCTGTTGTCGGGGGTGGCGATGACGGGATCATGGGAGGTGGCGCAACTGGGCGGGGCGTTGGTGCGGGTGGCGGTGTTTGTGAGCGTGGTGTTGGTGGTCGGTTTGATCACCGTGCCGCCCTTGTTGAGGTATGTGGCGCGGTTCAGGAGCGACGAGATGTTGCTGGTGACGGTGTTGGGATTGTGTTTTGGTGTGACGCTGGCGGGGGTGAAACTGGGGCACAGCGTGGCGTTGGGCGCGTTCTTGATCGGAACGGTTATCGGCGAATCGCGGGAGCTTGGACGCATCAAGGAGCTGACCGAGCCGGTGCGGGACATGTTCAGCGCGGTGTTTTTCGTGACGATCGGGATGTTGATTGACCCGCGATTGTTGGCGCAATAC
>CAZEQV010000186.1:0-7262 GCA_964514435.1 uncultured Verrucomicrobiota bacterium | reverse complement strand
CGACCGGCTGGAGCCGGTGCGGGCACAGCCGGTGGAATTGCGGGCCGGCGGCGCGCGCTGCAGTTTACTACCGGTCGGCGTCCAGCCAGATTGTGAGCCGCGAGGTGTACGACAAAGTGTACGCCGAACCCGACGGCACCCCCGCCTCCTGCGAAGCCGCGCCGCGGAAAACTTAGTCCAGCAAATCCGGTTCTGTTGGTTTGGGGAGGCCGGTTGGGTCGAGCGGACGGGTGGCGGGTTTGGCCGGTGCCTTGGGTTTTGCAGCCGGTGACGCCGAAACTTGTGGTTCGGCGTGAGCTTTGTCGGCGCGCAGTTCATAACAGACCAAACGCCCTTCGTGGCTGCGCAAGATCATCTGTCCGCCCGAACAGGCCGGTGTGAGCGGGTTCATGTACACCGTGGCAATCGGAGCCGGCCAGACTCCACCGAGTTGTTTGAAATTCCGGGGATTGGCATCGAACATATACATTTGGTCACCGTCGTGACCGAGTTCCACATCGCCGAAGATGCGTCCGTCCATGGCCACGAGCGCGCCGCCGATGTTGACCGCGACCTCACCGGCCATCTTACCGGAGGCGAGTTCCACGCACACCACCTTGCCGGATTTGAGCGCGGCGTACACGTGTTGCTTGTAGATGACGGGGGGCGTGTTCACCGTTCCGTACGAGGATGGGAGCGACCAGACTTTCTCGCACTTGTCCGGTGAGATTCGAAATCCGGCCAGCGAACCGCCTTGCTGCCCCGCCATCATGGCGCCGGACACGACCAATGTTTCTTGCGCTTGGCCGGTCGTGTATTGCCACATTACCTTGCCGGTCGCGGCTTCGACGCAGGTGACGGTTCCGGTGCCTTGGGTCCCTCCAATGACGTATTCCTTGCCGTCATGAGTCCACACAACCGGGCTGTTCCAGTTGCCGAGCGTCTTTGCATGATGCCAGAGCACCTTGCCGCTCTTGGCGTCCAGCCCGATCATCCCGCAACCCTCGCCCCACACGCTGTCTTCAATAGGTTGCTGGACTTTGTAACCGAGGAAGTCGCTGCCAACCACCACGCCGCCGGCCACGACCGGGGAACTGGAGAAATCGCGGTTGTACTGCGGGATGCGATGTTGCTGTTTGCAGATGGCGCGGAGTTTTTCCTGCCGTTCGTGGCGTTCGCCGATGTTGCTGTCCCAAACGGGCGCGCCCGTCCTGGCGTCCAGACAGTACACCTTGCCACCGCCGCCGATGGCGAACACTTTGCCGTTGTGGACGGTGGGAGTGAGGTTGCAGGGGCCGCCTTTGTTGAACAGGTTGAAGTTCATTCCCTTGCCGGCAAACACGCGTTTCCACAAGGTCTTGCCGGTGGCGGCATCGAAACAATGAATCACGTCATCGCAATCAATCCACCATTTTTCCTTTCCGAATCCACCGGCCAAATCGTGTTTTTTGAACAGGCCGTGGTCGTAATCGTCACCTTTGCCGTTGGGAATGTAGTAGTAGAGATAGATGCGGCCATCGGCCACCACGGGACTGGCGAACCCGCCGGAAATGCCAGCCAATCCCTCCGTCTTGGGAACCGTCTGGCGTCCATCCGCCACGCGCGCGCCGGGAATCTCGTCGGCGCTTTTCCAGATCATCCTGGCTTTGCGGGGATCATCCACGAGGGTCGCGCCGGTATCGGTGGCTGCGCCTGTGCCGCCTGGACCGCGCCAGCTAGGCCAATTGGCCAGAACCGTTGTGGAAAAAAGCATCAAGGTAATGGTGGTTTTCATGATTTCAGAATCTGCACATCACCTGCGGACAGGTGAAGCGTTTGTGATCCGAGTGGGAAGCAGACCGGCTCCGCCGTGTGATTGATGAGATTGATGACAATGGTGATGGTGCCGTGCTGGGCGGCCAACGTGATGGCGTCTTCGAGCCAATCAAAATCGCACCGTCCTTCTGATGGTTCGAGCCGGCTCCACGCGAATTCGGCGACACGGACGACGTTCATGTCAGCCTCGCGCATCAACCGCAGATCGTTCGCCCAAGATTGCCGCCGCCAATGTTCCGGATACCAAGCAGCGCCATATTTCATGGCAACCTCCAACACCGACCGGCTCGATTGGTCACTCATCGCAGCTTGAATGTGAGAGGGAGGAGGTCCTTGAGCTGGTGGACTTGAGCGGGCCGGATGCGACGTGAATCAGCGGTGATGACGGTGAGGTCACCGAACTCAGCGAGAACTTGCCGGCAAGCTCCGCATGGGCTGAGGTTGCGGCTGGGAGCGACGATGGCGATGGCCAGAAACTTCTTCGCGCCTTCACTGACGGCTTTGGTGATGGCCACCCGTTCGGCGCAGATGGTCAGACCGTAGCTGGCGTTTTCCACGTTGCAGCCGGTATAGACCTTGCCGGATGCGGCCAGCAACGCGGCCCCGACCGGGAACTTTGAGTATGGCGCATAAGCGCGCTTCTGGGCGCGTCGGGCGGCTGCCAAGAGTTGTTGGTTGGTCATAGTCCTCCGATGAAGGCGGTGAGCAATCGCTTGAGGTCGTCTTGCGCCACCTTGCCGGTGGCGAGAACTTCTTCGTGGGAAAGTTTTTCGCCGGTCAGGCCGGCAGCCATGTTGGTGATGCAGGAGATACCGGCCACGTCCATGTTCAGATACCGGGCCATGATGACTTCCGGTACGGTGCTCATGCCGACAGCATCGGCGCCCAGTCGGGCGAAGGCGCGGATTTCGGCGGGCGTTTCGTAGCTGGGGCCGGTCGTGGCGAGGTAGACGCCTTGTCGGAGAACGATGCCGGCTGTTTGGGCGGCAGCGATCAATTTTTCCCGGAGTGGCCGGGAATAAGCGTCGGTCATGTCCACAAACCGGGGCGCTCCGATGAGCGGATTGTTGCCGAGGAAATTGATGTGGTCGGTGATGAGCATGAGGTCGCCGGGGCTGAACTGCGGGTTGATGCCGCCGGCGGCGTTGGTGAGGATGAGGGTGCCGGCTCCAAGGGCGTGGGCGATGCGGACCGGGTAGGTGACTTGCGACATGGTCGCGCCCTCGTAGTAGTGGACACGACCGCTGAACAGGGCTGTTTTCTTGCCGGCCAGTGTTCCGAGGATGAGTTGACCGGCGTGGCCGGGCGCGGTGGATCGTAGCAAATGGGGAATGTCGGTGTACGGGATCGTGATGGTATCGGTCATGGCGGTGGCAATGCCGCCGAGACCGGAGCCGGTGATGATGGCGTGCGTGGGTCGGAACGTGCCGATCCATTTGAGGATGAAAGCGAGTGATTCAGCGAGCGCAGGATCCGTAGCGGGGATGTTCATGTGATGCGTTCCACAATCAGTGGCCATTGAGCCGGTGGGGTTGTGTCTTCGATCCGGTAGGCTTCGAGGATCATGCGCTCGGCTTCGGCAGCGCGGGTTTCGTCGTTGTAGTGCATGATCAGGAGCGGGTCGCCGGTGCGGATGTGTTCGCCGATCTTGCGCGGGTGTTCGAAGCCGACGGCGAAATCAATCTTGTCGGAGGCGGTTTTGCGTCCGCCGCCAAGTGTGATGACGGCGTAACCGATTTGATCGCATTGGATGTTCTGGATTATGCCGGTGCGGGGAGAGGGAATGGGGCGTTGGTGTCGGGCGGCCGGCAGGGCTGCAGCGGGATCGCCGTTTTGGGCGGCGATTATTTCATGGAATTTGGCCAGCGCGCTGCCGTCGGAGAGTTTCTGTTCAAGCAGGGCGCGGGCGTTGGAGATGCCGGCCAGCGTCAACATTTCTTCCGCCAACGCCAGCGTGACTTCCATGAGGTCCGGCGGGTTGGCGCGGCCGGCCAGGATGTCGAGACTTTCGCGGACTTCGAGGGCGTTGCCGATGTATTGACCGAGCGGTTGATTCATGTCGGTTTGCAGGGCGACCACCTTTTTGCCGTAGCGTTTGCCGACCTCGACCATGGCTTGGGCCAGTTGCCGGGAATCTTGCCGGGTTTTCATGAAGGCGCCGCTGCCCCATTTCACGTCGAGGACGAGACCGTCCACGTTTTCTGCGAGTTTCTTGGACATGATGCTGGCGACGATGAGGGGGAGACAGGAGACGGTGGCGGTGACATCGCGAAGGGCATAGAGCTTTTTGTCGGCAGGCGCGATTTCGGGGGTGGCGCCGGTGATGACGCAGCCGACGGTGTCGGTGATGTGGCGCAGTTCCGGCAAGGAGAGATTGGTGCGGAAGCCCGGTATGCTTTCGAGTTTGTCGAGTGTGCCGCCGGTGGGGCCGAGTCCGCGGCCGGAGAGCATGGGGACGCGGATGCCACAGGATGCAACGAGTGGGGCGATGATGAGGGAAGTTTTGTCGCCGATGCCGCCGGTGCTGTGTTTGTCGGCGAGGAATCGGCCCGGTGACCATTGGATGATCTGGCCGGATTCGACCATGGCGCGGGTGAGCCACATGGTTTCGTCGAAGGTCATGCCCTGAAAACAAACGGCCATGGCGAGGGCGGACATTTGGTAGTCGGGGATCTTGCCGGTGGTGAATCCGTGGATGAAGGCGGTGATTTCTTCTGTGGAGAGCGCGTAGCCGTCGCGTTTCTTTTGGATGATCTGCGCGGGAATCACGGGCGGGATTATAGGAATTGAGAGGCTGTTGGCGAGGCCGTTCTTGCGAGGGGACGGGGACGATCCCGGTTGTCGTAATCGAATAGTCAAAACCTGCGGAGCCCACGCTGCCGGCTCCGACGATCTTCTGGGATTTCTGTCATTCGAGGTCCTGCGTGAACCTCACACGTCACCGACAGGGAGGAATAAATTGGTCGAATGATCAGATACGCCCCCATGCCCCACATCGGCACGGCAGGGCAGCGGTGGCTTCTCGGCTCCACCTTACTGCGTGAGGACTTGCACTTCACCGATCCCGCCAAGCTTTCTTGGCGCACTTCATGTGTGGCACTACAAATTGCCCGCAACAACGATCGCCCTCGCACGTTTGCCACCAAGACAACCAGAACCGTCCAGCACGAGGTTTGCCAGCAGTGGCCTCAACAACCAGCGCCGACATCGCTTTGTCCGTCCCGCACGCATCATCGATCACTCAATTATCTTCTGACGCAGGAGGGTCTTGGCGAGGGTACCGAGTAGAAAACCGGGTTACTTGCTTATGAATTCCATCAATCTCGAACGAAAAATACTCCATATGAGCATGTTTAGCCCAAGGCCAAACGACTATGAAGTAGGGCAGCATTTCCGCCTTTTCTACACCGGGGGGCTTCCATTCCCACTGCTCTACCTTCGGTGGGAGCAAAGGAAACCCAGTTTCGTCGTAGCCCAGCCGCTTCAAGTATCGGCGTGCCATATCCAGAGCTTGCGCCTTTGTGATGGTGGATGGATGTATCAACGGCTTGATATCTTCCGCTCGCCACAACACGGATAGTGAACGGTGCCGGTCTGTAACGCCCCAAATCACTCTGGTATCTACATCGAATGCGAAATTCCATCTGTCAGCAATTACGACACTGGTTGCCGAGCCTGTGCCACGCCATGGACGGAACCGGGTGACATCGTTCGTCGTAAGCGGCGACTTAATGTCCAACTCCAGCGCCTCGGACACTTTTTGGACGAATGCGAGGATTTCCACGAGGTTTGTAACCAACACAGGACTGGTGGCAGTTGAAGTCCCTGCGCCCGCGGGGAGCAATCCACCACACACCACAGCAATTATCACTATGAGAGTTTTTATCAAGGTAGCCATTTTAGCTGATCATCTCCCCAGATTTTAGGGCGGGTGAAGCCCGCAGGAATCCGTCGATCAATCACGGTTTTCAAGGCTTCTCCGCTTGTTGCCCAATCGGAGAAGACATTGATTACGAATTTTCCATGTTCGTTGTTGAATGCACCGGCGATGGCGTATGCCTTGACAGTCGTCCAGCCCATGAAAGCACGTGGCTGAAGTCCGCGTTTCGTGTATTCGGCGGTTGGGACTTTTCCCTGCTCGATGCCGAAGGCGATGCACCAGTTGCCATCGGCTGAATTACAGCCATCGAGAAACACAAACCGATATGGGAATGTAAACTCCGGGCTCTTGTTTATGATCTCGTTGCCGAGGAATGTCTGGATTTCCTTCACGAAAAAACCTTTGTTCGGGTCTTTTGCCCTTTCCCCGATCGCATCCTTGCCTCCATGTCCGAAGTAGAACAAATTGGCCGTAACGTTCTCCCGCAGTGACGTCGCCCACGCGTTCCATGAGGCGGCAGTGTTCTCGATCTTGGTCGTGCCGCTCGTTCCCGTGCCATCGCCCTTCAGCACGTACGTTCCGCCCCCTTCGTCCTCAATGCTAAGGACAATCTGGTTGATCATGTTCGCGAATTGAGAGGCGCTCAGTGAGGTTGGTGGAAACAGGAGTTGGTAGCTGACCAGAAAGCCTTGGGGAAACGCAGGCATCGGGCCTTCGTGATAGATGATCTTTCCGGCCTTATTCGTGATAGTGACCCCTCCCGATTCAAGCAAACCGACCTCGGACTCCCAGATCGCGGTGATTTCAACTTGGATGAGTTCGCCGGCAAAGGCGACGCCGTTCGTGTCTTTCCCGTCCCAGTCGAAATCGATCACCCCGTTGGTCGTCGTACCACTGAATGCCCGGACCAGATTCGTTGAGAGAGAGAAAATATCGACGGTCCAATCCGCATTTGAAACAATCAACGAAGCGCGCACCGGCATGGATGTGCCGAATGTTAACGGCATTTCCGTGAAGGTGATTGGGTTGAACGTCTCGACGTTGAGAATCTGGCTTGCATGTTCCGCGTACCCCCCCCGCCTCATTTTGTCCGGTCGGATACTCGGCAAAGGCCTGCACGGTATGCCAGCCGTTGCTAATGCTGGCAGTATCCAACGTGGCGGTCGGTGTGCCTGAAAATGGATGTTGAGGACTGACGAGCGCCATGGTTGGTTCGCCATCAATCAGGAAATAGATTCCCGTCAATTCCTGATTGTTGGGCATCCCGACTTCGATGGGAATGTCCAGAACCCCACTGTACGTGTTGGAATCGCACAGCAGAATACGGATGCCGGTCTGAGCTACCTTGTAGAAGCCTGTTTGGTTGGTTGCACCACCGCTATGCACAAAGCTGGTGACATTCGTTCCGGCCGTCGCCGCATACTGGGTTGCCAAGCTGACCCAGTCTGCGACGACAAGATCAGTGGCGTGAGCGACCTCGTAGGTGGCATTGGTCTCACTGAGCCATTCCAAGACGAAATCATCCCCGCTCACTTCCAGTCGCGTGAACTTGCTGCGCACACACGGTGGCGAACCGGATTCACCGAAC
>CAZEQV010000185.1:0-7305 GCA_964514435.1 uncultured Verrucomicrobiota bacterium | reverse complement strand
GGAAGAACCGCCCGGTTCGAGATGCCCACCAGATGGGGACTGAACTGCCGGGCTTGTTCCACCACGGACTCCGCCGTGAATTGCCCGACAATCCCCAGCAAGCGCAAGCGCGACAGAGCCGTCGGGAGCGAGCCATCAATGGACATGATGTTCAGCGGCGTCCCCGGATGTTGCGCACACCACGCTCGGACCCCCAGCAGGACTTGCCGGAAATAGCCGGCCGAAACCGCGCCGAAGAATCCGATCGCCGGCAGATTGGGCGCGCGGGTTTGGCGACGTGAAGGCATAACCAACCGTCATGAACCGTGCGCGAATATGCAAGAGAAATATCAGTTAGTGCATTTACGACTTCATCAGATCAAGTACAGTTGCCGCGGTGAGAAAGACACGGAAAAAGTTCCTGAAACCTTTCATGAACCATCCTGCCAAGCGCCTGATTAGCGGCAGAGTCGGGGTTGCTCCCCGCGAAGGCGGCAAGGCCACTTATGCGCGCCCATGACAACGTCCGCCGCACCGTTCTGCTCTTGCTGGCGTTGATCCTCGGAATCGTCGTCGTCCGCGTCTGGCGACCGGCTTCCACATCTACCTCTGCGCCCGCGCCCGCCTCGTCACCGGCGAGTACCCCGCCTGCGCTCCCGCCGGACAACTTCCGCCGATGGCGCGACGCCTATCAACTCGCGCCCGACCAAGTCCCAATCACCGCCGGTATCGAGCTGGCGAAAAAACGCCGGGCGGAGTTGAAGGAGTTGATTCCGCGTGACCCCGAACGCGCGTTGGCGATGGCGCTGCCGGAGCGTGAGCGGGAACACTTGCCGGCTGAAGTCCGCGGCTTGCTGGAGACCCACATCAGCGGACGCGGCTTTTATGGCGTGATGATTGCCGATTTCGAAGACGGCCGGCACGAAACACGACGCATCGTGCAACTCGGCGACAAGGAATATCGGGCGTTCACCTACGGGCGGCGGCTGGCGCAGACCTCGAAGCAGAACGTGCCGCTCTGGGGTATCGCGGTGGATGATGTGTTGGCGGTCGGCGAACTGCCGTTCCGCGTTGTGGAAGGGAATGGCGCCGGGCGCGTCACGGTGGAGGTGGCCGGCCAGCGCCGAACTTTTGAATCGTCAGAACAACTCCGACAGTACGAAGCCGCCTGGCTGGCGGCGTTGGCCAAGCCGGGACCAGATTTCGAGGAGCCAGAATGAAACGACTGGTCATGATTGCCGTCGGATGCCTGCTCGCCTTGTCGGGGCGCGCGAGTACGTGGACGGAGGGCAACAAAACGGTGCTGGTGATCCCGGTGGATTTCAGTGACGCGACCGGTTTTCCGACGGGCACCGACAAGCTTTCGATGTCCAACAACATCGCCACCGCCATCGCCAACATCAGCGAGTTTTACCGGCGTTGCTCGCTCGGCAAATGCACCATGACCGCGGTGATCGCGATCAACACCAACGCGACCGGCGTGTTCCGTATGCCGCAGACGGCCGCCTATTACAACAACGGCGGCAATGAGCGGTTCAGCGAGTTGCTTACCGATGCCAATAACGCCGCCAAAGCCGTCAACCCGGCCTGGGACCGCAATCTGTGTGACCGCCAGGTGGTGACCGTGACCGGCGCGCCCATCGCCAGTCAGGGATTGGCGTGGGTGGGGTTTTCGGGCGTGGTGATCAAAGGCATCAGCGGGAGCGCCGAGAACGGCGGCGCGACGGCCCACGAACTCGGTCACAACCACGGCGCCTCACATGCGAACTTTGCCAATTCGCAGGATGGCAGCGTGCTCAACAGTCCCGGCAACGTCGAGTACGGCAACTCGTTCGATCTGATGGGCGGCACCAGCGGTCAGTTCGGCGTGAAGTTCAAGGAAATGTTCGACTGGCTGATTGAAACCAACGCCGCCGTGGACGGTCGCTACCGGACCGTGACCAACGGCTTGAGCATTTACCGGCTCCATGCGCACGACGACACCAACACGCTGACGACCGGCCACCGCTTGCTGCGGGTCACCACCAACCGGCTGGACAATTTCGCGACCGATTACTGGCTCGGCCTCCGCCAGCGGCAGTTCACCGCCAACACCAACTCCTTCCACGGCGTCCACCTTGACTACAACGCGCAGATTGACTCCGAGACGCATCTGTTGGACGCGCGGCCGTTGTCGGCGTCGGCGAACAGCACCGATGTCACCGACGCACCGTTGACGACGGGCCGGACGCTGTCGGATCGCCAGCGGGGCATTCACATCACCCCGCTCGGCAAAGCCGGCACGGTGCCCGAAGCGATGGACATCGCGATCTACTTCGGCGCGTTCACGAACAATACCGGCCCGACCAACCTCGTCCTTACCGCCAGCACCAACGCCGTCGCGACCGGCGTGCCGGTTGATTTCACCGCGACGGCCACTGATCCCGATGGCGACCCGCTGGCGTACTCTTGGACGTTCGGCGATGGCCGGATCGGCCCGCTGACCGGCGCCGCCACCAACGCCGGCAATCAGACCATGAGTTGGAACGCTGCCGGCGAATACGCGGTGCGCTGTGTTGCCACGGATCTGAAAGGCGGGACGGCCAGTCGGACCGTGATCGTAAAGGTGGGCGTGACCGCGGCGCCGCGCTACCGGATCCACGGGCGCGTGTTACGCGCGGGCGTGCCGGTCGAGGGCGTGCAGATTTACGTCTCGTCACCGGTGCCGGCTTCCGGTTTCTACCACCGCACCCACACCGACAGCGACGGCACCTATGTCATCGCCAACCTCGAGGCCGGCACCTACACCGTCAAGAGCGCGCCCGACCAGTCCGATGTGTATGCCACCCCGGCCAGCCGCACCGTCACGCTCGGTCCCGGCAACGCCTACGGTGTGGATTTCTTTGCCGGCACACAAGCGCGGTTCACGATTGCCGGGACCGTGACCAGCGGCGGCTCGACCATGGCGGGCGTGACGGTCAACGACGGTTTCCGCAGCGCGCTCTCGGCGGCGAATGGCAGTTTCGTCATCTCCAACGTGCCGAATGGCACCTACGGCCTGACAGCCAGCAAAGCGCCGTATTCATTCCAAGTGCTGACCACAACCGTGGCCAATGCCAACGTCAGCGGCCAGCAGATCTATGCCCGGCAAGCCTACGTGTGGGGCTACATCTGGGGCGCGTCGAACGACTTCACCGTCAGCATCAACGATGGGATCAGTTCGCACGCCACGACCAGTTACGCGGCGACAAGCACCAACGCCGATTACTACTTCTTCCCGGCGATGGGCAACTGGAACTTCACCGCCACCCGCACCGGGTTCAGCGCCGTGCCAAAGAATTTCGTCAACCCGACCAACGTCACCGACGCCGGCGATTACCGGCTCGACTTCGCGGCCACCAACGTCACGCGCTACACCATTACCGGCACCGTGACCGAACAAGGCAGCGCCCTGCCCGGCGTCCGACTCGTCACCGGCAATCAGACCAACGTCACCGACGCGTTTGGCAAATACGTCCTGGTCAATCTCACCAACGGCAGCTACACCGTCACGCCGAGCCGCACCAGCTACGTCTTCACGCCCGGCGTCCGCAATGTCACCATCAACAACGGCAACCAGACCGCGCAGAATTTCACCGCCACCAACACGCTCAACACTCCGCCCACCATCGCCGTTGCCGCCGCCTGTTCGCCCAACCCGGTCACGGGCGCCACCGGCACGCTGGGCGTGCTCGGCGCTGACGATGCCGGCGAAGCCAACCTCACCTACACCTGGTCGCAACTGACCGGCCCGGCCAACGTCGCGTTCGCCGCCAACGGCAACAACGCCGCGAAAAACACCACCGTCACCTTCTACCAGACCGGCAACTACAGTTTCCGCGCCACGCTCCGCGATGCCGGCAACCTCACCAACACCAGCGACATCGCCGTCACCGTCAGCGGCGCGTCCCCCGTCATGGCCGTCGCGCCGCATTACTCGATTGTCATTCTCAACCAAACCCAGCAGTTCACCGTCACCGCCTGGGATCAGTTCGGCAACACCAACGCGCCCGCCGTGACGTGGAGTGCGAGCGGCGGCGGCACGATTGACTCGGCCGGCAAGTTTGTCGGCACCACGCCGGGCGGGCCGTACACCGTGACGGCGTCCAATGCGAACGCCGTCGCCACCGCCACCGTCAGCGTCAACCAAGCCCCGACCGTCACCATGACGGCGCCGCCCGATGGTTACAACACGCCCGCCCCGGCCACGCTCACGTTCACGGCCAGCGCCGATGACGCCGACGGCAGCATTGCCAGCGTGGCGTATCTCACTGGCACCAATCTGCTCGGTTCCGCCAGCACGCCGCCGTACAGCGTCACGTGGAACGAGGTCCTGCCCGGCAGTTACGCCGTCTATGCCCGCGCGACTGACAACCTCGGCGCGTTCAGCACCTCCGCCGTCGTCAACATCACCGTGACCGGCACGCTGATCACATGGACCGGTAGTGTCTCGACGAATTGGGACACGAGTTCGCTCAACTGGACGAACCCACCCGACGCCGTGGCCTACACCGAGGGCAAAATCGTTCGCTTCACCGATGTCGGCGTGACACTCGCCAACACCAACGTCTTCATCCAACCGGCCGGTGTGTCCCCCGGCTTTGTGCAAGTCACGAACACCACGGCCAAGACCTTCACGATCAGCGGCGGCGACCTGACCGGCGCGGGCGCGTTGAGCAAGACCGGCGCGGGCACGCTGACGTTCAACAACTATCCCACCGGCCCGACCTACGGCGGCGGCACCACCATTCGCGGCGGGATCGTTTCCCTCCAGCCGCCCACCGGCGGTGGCACCTGCCACCTTGGCACCGGCCCCGTCACGCTCGATGGCGGCACGTTCCGCTATCACGGCAACAACAACAACTCCAGCGGCACCGTCACCAACCGCATCATCGTGCCCAGCACCGGCACACTCAGCACCAGCCGCGGCGACGGCACCATCTATAGCGGCCCGTTGGACTTGGCCGGCACCTTGCGCCACAGCATCGGCGGCGGCGGCAGCTCGCCGTCGCGGCGGGTCACCGGCCCGACCCTCGTGGACCAGGGTACGCCCGGCAGCCGGCGAATCATTGTGGCCAACGGCGGCAATGGCAATGCGGTCATCAGCGGGCCAATCATGGATGGCCCCGGCACGGCCGCCAATCCGTTGCGGATCAGCACCGCCGGCAGTTCGGCCACCCGGCATCTCGAACTCAGCGCCACCAACACCTTTGCCGGCGGCGCGATCATCGAGGCCGGTCCCGCCCGCGTCATCCTGACCGGTCCGGCCCGGCTCGGCACCGGTAATGTGATCGTCGAAAGCAACGCCGTGCTCGAACTCAACGGCCCCAGCAACCTCACGGCCACGGCGACGCTGGACATTGCCGGCGTGGTCAGCGTGGCGCCCCACATCACCAACACCGTGGCCGCGTTGCTCACCAACAGCGCGCCGGTCGCCGAAGGCATCTATTCGAGCGCCAACCTCGCGCCGTTCCTGACCAACAGTGGCGCGATCCGCGTCCAAGCCCCGCTGAACCTGCCGCCGACCGTGACGCTGACCGCCCCGACCAACGGCACGACGTGCGCCGCGCCGGCCCACATCACGCTGTCCGCGACCGCCACCGACCCCGATGGCGCCGTCGCGGACGTGACCTTCTACAACGGCGCCACGCCCATCCAAACCGTGCTGGTCGAGCCGTACACCCTGACGTGGAGCAACGTCACCGTGGGCAACTACAGTCTCTGGGCCGTGGCCACCGACAATGCCGGCGCGACCGCCACGTCGGCAGTGGCCGCCGTGACAGTGGCCTGGCCGTTCGACCTCTGGCGCGCGGCCAAGTTCACCCCGGCCGAATTGCTCGATCCTTCCATCAGCGGCAATGACGCCGATCCCGATGGCGATGGATTAAAGAATCTGCTCGAATACGCCCTCGGCCTCGAACCGAAGACGGCGAACGTGTTGCCGGGACCCGTGGTCGAAAGCGATCACTTGACGTTGAAATACACCCGCGCCCTGAACGCGACCGATGTGACGCTGACTCCGGAAGCCAGTGGCAGTGTGACCGGCAGTTGGAGCACCAACAACATCACTGTCCAGGACCTCGGCAGTGACGGCACAATTCAAACCAACAAAGCCACCGATGGCGCGACCATCAGCGGCAACGCCAGCCGGTTCCTCCGCCTCCGCGCCAACCGGTAGGGCGACCGCAGGGAACAGATGATTGCAACCCGCTGCTGTTATCTTTAGATTCGCGCCATGTCACACTTGAGATTCTTGATGCATCGAGGGGTTTTGGTCGGCGGTGGATTGGGAATTCTCGCCCTGACTGCCATGTGGTGGGTAAGTCGGTCGCCAGTCTCTTCACCAGCCGTGCCGTCCGAGCCGGTGGGGCTGTCCCGCACTGTTCGAGCCGACGACACGCCGGTACATGAATTGGGCGCCGACTTGACCGCGTGGGCCACGCGCTATGCCGCCGCCGGGGAACGGGAGCGGGCGGCGTTGCTCGGCAGTGGCGCTGAATTGGTGGCCGAACACCGGGCGCGGATGCGGGAGTGGATTGAGACCGATCCGGCCCGCGCGCTGGCAGAACGGGTGCCGTATGCGGTGCGGCGAAACTTGCCGGCAAAATTGGCCGCGCAACTGGAAACCGTGGTCAGCGCCAAGGGGTTCTACGGCGTGATCGCGCAACTGCCGCCGCCCGGTCACGAGGGGGAGTTTCGCCCGATTGTGCGGGAGTTTGTGACCAACGGACGGCGTTACGAGGCGTTTGTGTATGGGAACCGGCTTCGCCAGAAAACCACCGAGCAGGCCGTTTTGTGGGGCGTCGCGCTCGACGACAAACTGGCCGTTCACGAGGAACCAGCGCGCCGGCTGGAACGCGAAGAGCTTGCCGACCGCCTCGCCGCCGGCGGCCCAGCCACGGCCAATTGTCCGATCAGTGGTACGGCCCTACCGGTCACCGAGGAAACTGCCGCCACCGAAGTGGCCGGCGACTTGATCTTTCTGTGCAACGGCGGCCACATCGAAGCGGTGAACCGGCAACTCCTCGCGGCGGACGGAGGCGAGGGCGGTGACGGCGGCGGTCCCATCGCGCAGGACACATGGACGCAGGGGCCGAAGACGATGTTGTATATCCGGCTGGCGTTCGCCGACAAACCGGACGCCGATCCGCAGAGCGAGACGAGTTGTTATTCGATGCTCAATGACGTGAACACGTTTTTTCAGGAGAACTCGTGGGGCACGACAGCCGTGATCCCGACAGTCACCCCGCTGTTGGTGTTGCCCGGCACGGAGGCTTGGTACAACAGCGTTGGCTATTATCAACTGCG
>CAZEQV010000184.1:0-7315 GCA_964514435.1 uncultured Verrucomicrobiota bacterium | reverse complement strand
GGTTCCGCCGAGAACATGCCCTCCGCCACAAGCTACCGGCCCGGTGACATCGTCACCAGCTATCCCGGCAAGGACAAACGCGGCGTCACCATCGAAGTCCTCAACACCGACGCTGAAGGCCGCATCGTGCTGGGCGACGCCATCGCCTACGCCCGCCAACAAAACGCCAGCGCGATTATTGATTTGGCCACCCTCACCGGCGCCTGCGTCGTCGCGCTCGGCTCCCAGACAGCCGGCTTGTTTGGCAACAACGCCCAACTCATCGAACAAATCCGCGCCTCCAGCCAGCGCACCGGCGACAGCGTCTGGCCCATGCCGCTGTTCGATGAATACAAGGAAAAGATCAACAGCGATGTCGCCGACCACAAGAATACCGGCGGACGCGAGGGGGGCGCCTGCACGGCCGCCGCGTTTCTGTCCCGGTACGCTGGCGACACACCGTGGGCGCATCTCGACATTGCCGGCACGGCGTGGACCACGCAGGAGCGTCCCCTGTTCAGCAAAGGCGCAACCGGCTTTGGCGTCCGGTTACTTCTCGATTTGCTGAGCCGGTGGGGATGACCGGTGCGACGTGCGCGACTGCCAAACCACCACCACGATCAATACCACCACCGCCACGCTCAACAGAAAAAAACCGATCGCGGTGAAATTCTCCTTAAAGTTTCGACTCGGACTCATATAATGCCCGCGCACACTAGCGAGGAGCCATGACCAAATCAATCACCACCTTGGACCTGCCCGGCATCCCCAAACTCCGCAGCGGCAAAGTCCGCGAAGTGTTCGACCTCGGCAATTGTCTGTTGTTCGTCGCCACTGACCGGCTGAGCGCGTTCGATGTGATCATGCCAAATCCAATCCCCGAAAAGGGACGGGTGTTGACGGCGCTCAGCGAGTTTTGGTTCGCCAAGACCCGGCACATCGTCGCCAACCATTTTATCACCAGCGATTACACGGCCATCGCCAAACGAGTCGGTCATGTGGAAACACTCCGGGATCGTTCCATGCTGGTGCGCAAATGCAAACCGTTGGCCATTGAATGTGTCGTGCGAGGCTACCTGGCCGGTTCGGGACTGAAAGAATACCGGAAATCCCAATCGGTATGCGGAATCAAACTCCCGTCCGGGTTGGTCGAATCCAGCGAGTTGCCCGAACCGATCTTCACCCCGGCCACGAAGGCCGACACGGGTCACGATGAGAACATCTCGTTTGATCGCGCCGCTGATATAGTGGGGAAAGACATTGCCACCCACGCCCGCGACCTGGCTGTTGCCATCTACACGTTCGCGCGCCAATACGCCCGCGAACGCGGTATCATCATTGCCGACACGAAATTTGAGTTTGGCATGGACGGCGACGAGTTGATCCTGATTGATGAAGCGTTGACCCCTGACAGTTCCCGATTCTGGCCGGCCGACAGTTATGTAGCCGGCAAGTCACAGCCGAGTTTCGACAAACAGTTCGTGCGTGACTATCTGGAGACGCTGGACTGGAACAAACAGCCGCCCGGCCCCGTGTTGCCCGAAGAGGTTGTCCGCAAGACCACGGAAAAGTATCTGGAAGCGCTGCGACGGCTGACTTGAAATTGAAGCTTGAGACTGCCGGCTCAAAGTGCTCTAGTCTCCACGGGTAGGCGGAACAAAAACCGCCGGTCATCCTTGGTGAGGTGACCGGAGAAAATCAGGAGAGTCAGTCATGGAAAAGGTCATGTGTCGTATTGCCGTTCTTGGAATCATTGCTTTCACCGTCGGTTGCCAAACATCGGAAAAAACCACTTCCTCCACTCTCTTTTTTCCCGATCTCGCTATTCATTCCATCTCGGCTCCGAGTTCGGCCACTCGCGGCACCAATATCACCGTCACGGTCGTCACCACCAACTATCCCGGCGGCGCGACGTCATTGGGCGCAGATACAACGCTATATCTCTGCACGTCCACCACCCCTCAGTCTTCGTGCAGAATCACTCAGTGGGATACCGGCACGATTCTCAGCGGGCGGAAGCATACCGCCAACAAGACCATCACCATACCGAGCAGCCAGCCTACCGGCACAAACTACCTGATTGCCGTTGCCGATGACCCGCCTTCAATTGCGGAATCGAACGAAGCCAACAATCAGCTCTCACGCGTTATCATCATCAATCCATGAACCATCCCGTCGTTCTCGCTGCCATCGCTGTGACACTGACCTGCGCCGTTTGCCAAGCCGGGCAGGTGCACCTCGATGGCACGGTCGGCGCGCAGGGACCAATTACCGGGCCGGACTTCGCGATACCGGACACCGTCGGCAGAAAAGTCGGCAACAACCTGTTTCACAGTTTCAGCCGATTTGATCTCGACAGCGGTGAGTCGGCGACGTTCACCGGCCCGGACAACATCCGCAACATCATTTCCCGCGTGACCGGCGGAAGCCCTTCCAGGATTGACGGCACTCTACGAAGTGACATTGCCGGAGCCAATTTCTTCTTCATCAACCCATTTGGAGTGATCTTCGGTAGAAATGCAAAAGTGGAAGTCAGCGGATCGTTTGCGGTGACTACGGCGGATTACGTGAAACTGGCCGATGGCGGCAGGTTCGATGCGCGCAATCCCGGCAACGATATTCTCACGACTGCTCCTGTTTCAGCATTCGGGTTCCTTGGAGCCACGTCAGCCCCCATCGCGTTTGAGGGTCCAGGTGAGGGATTCAATTACTCGACCTTGGATTTTCCGGCAGGCAAGTCTGTTTACCTGATCGGCAGCGACATTAAGATTTCGAATTTCCGGTTCAATGTGCCTTCTGGCAGAGTTGCGCTTATCGCGGTTGACTCGGCCGGGGAGGTGACGGCCGATGTTGAGGACATGACAACGCCATTTGACACATCTGGGTTCAGCAAGCTGGGAAACGTGGATGTCGGAGGTGCCACAGTGGATGACCTGTCGGGTTTTGTATTGAGTGGGGACCCCGCCAGTGGGCTTGATGCGATAGGCAAAAACATCACCTTTAGAAACGTGTTCATCATCGCCGAAAACTACGACGTTGCCGACGCACTCAGTCTGAACTTGTGGGCGAGCGAGTCAATTTCCATTGGCCCCAATATCAACATTGAATCGGTTTTACTAGGAGAGGGCAAGGGAACGGACATGAACATGACAGCGCCTGTGATCCGGTTCTTGGGCCGGGATGAATCCGGTTACGGCGATGGCACCTCCATTTTTTCTGCCAGCTTCGGGTTGGGAAGCTCAGGCGACCTCCGCATCACAGCAGACCAATTCTACATGTACGATGCCGCGCAATTTACAACGACCGCAGGAGACGTCGGACCGGCGGGCACTATTTATATCACCGCGAGAGAGATTGTGCTAGATGGCGGCCCGAATGGATCCAGTGTGGAAATCAATGCACAAACGGAGTACGGCGGTGGCACTGCCGGTCAAGTCGTCATCAACGCCGAAACCTTGACGCTGCAACGGCAAGGTCTCATCAGCTCGATAAGCTATGGCGACGCTCCCGCAGGCACAGTTTCAATCACAGCGGATTTGCTCCGCATCGAAGGCATGGGGGAGGAACCGGCAAGCTACATCACCGGAATCAAAGTGGACAACGGTGAGGCTGCCGATTTCCTTGGTGCCGGTGGTGGCGGCAACATTTTCCTTCAACTCGGACGTTTGGAAATGACCCAAGGCGGTTCGGTTCAAGCCATCTCCTATTCTCCCACAGCCGATGCCGGCAACATTGAGATTTCAGCCGACAAAGTTCGCATGGAAAGCGGCTCGATCATCAATGCCTACTCCAACGGCACAGGCTCGGGCGGCAACGTGACGTTGACTCTCCGGAATAATCTGCGGATGGAGTCCGGATCGCTCATCAACGTCCTGTCCCTCGAAGGCAACGCCGGCAACGTCACGGTTTCCGCAGGCCGCGCCATCACAATCATCAACAGTTCCATCACCGGCCAAGCCGCCGAAAGCGGCGGCAACCTTCAACTGATGGCTCCCCAATTGGTCTATCTCCGCAACAGCCGCATCACAGCGGAAGCGCTCAGTGGCGACGGCGGCAATGTGCTGATTGACCCACTGTTTGCCGTGTTCAACCAAAGCCAAGTCATCGCCAGCGCCGTCTTTGGCAACGGTGGAAACATCAAAATTGTTGCCGACAATTTCCTCCAATCCAGCGGTGTCTTCGATGCGTCCTCGCAGTTTGGATTGCAGGGAACCGTAGCCATCGTGGCCCCGTCGCTGGATTTGGCCGCTGACCTCGTCATTCTCGACTCCGAGTATCTCCATGCCGAAAACCAACTCCAGCCGCATTGCTCCATACGTTTGCCGGTGGGAATCAGCAGTTTTGTGACGCGCGGCCGCGGTGGCGTACCGGCTGAGCCCACGGGACTGTTGCCGATTTCTCCGAGAGACCTGCGTCGGTAATCATCTCACCCGGTACCAGTGAATCGTGCGACGAATACCTTCGGCGAAATCGACCCGGGGCATCCATCCCAACAATCGTGTCGCCTTGTCAATACCGGCCTGGCTGTGCAAAATGTCCCCCGGCCGGGCCGCTGTGAGTCGCGGCGCAATGTTCTTGCCCAGCGCCTTGTTGATCGTATCCACCAACTCCAACAACGAGATTCGTCCGCCGCACGCGATGTTGAACGATTCGCCCACGGCTTCTGCTGGCGCGACGCACGCGGCGAGGTTGGCATCCACCACGGTGTCCACGTAGGAAAAATCCCGCGATTGCGTGCCGTCGCCGAAGATGACCGGCGGTTCATCGTTCAGGATGCTGGTAATGAATTTGGGAATCACGGCCGCGTATTGCGACTGCGGATCTTGACGGGGACCGAACACGTTGAAGTAGCGCAACGATACCGTCTCCAAACCGTACAGTTGCCAGAAAATCCGGGCGTAATATTCCCCGGTAATCTTGTGTACCGCGTACGGCGACAGCGGCGCGGGCGCCATTTCCTCCACTTTCGGCAACGTGGGCGTGTCTCCGTAAACCGACGATGACGAACTGAACACGACACGTTGGCACTTGGCGTCACGCGCCGCCACCAACAGGTTCAACGTGCCGGTGACGTTGATGTCGTGCGCCAGTACCGGTTCCTCCACCGAACGCGGCACGCTCGGTAACGCGCCAAAATGCAGAACGTACCGGACACCTTTTGCCGCCCTGTTAACCTGGCCGGCATCCCGCAAATCGCCTTCCACCAAGTCAATCTTCCCCTCCAACCCTCGCAGATTCTCACGCCGCCCGGTAAGGAAATTGTCAAAGACACGAACGCTCCTGCCTTCCTGCACGAGCCGCCTCACCGCGTTGGAGCCGATGAACCCGCCACCGCCGGTCACAAGAAAATCGGTCGTCATGCGCATCCTTTCTCAGCGTCGTCCGATACCGCGATAGATGAACCCGGCCGTCTCCATCTTGCCGGGTTCAAAAATGTTTCGTCCATCAAACACGATCGGTTGTGCCATGACCGATTTGAGTTTCTCCAGGTCCAAACTCCGAAACTCATCCCATTCGGTGCAAACAATCAACGCCTCCGCGCCGTTCGCGGCTTCATAAGCGTCCGCGCAGAATGTGACCCCCGGCAACAGCGTCCGGGCATTGTCTATGGCCTTCGGATCATAGGCGCGGATTTGCGCGCCCTCCTTCAACAACGGCTGAATCACATCCAGCGAAGGCGCCAACCTCATGTCGTCGGTGTTCGGTTTGAAAGCCAATCCAAGCACGGCGATGGTCTTGTCTTTCACGATCCACAGTGTGTCGTGCATTTTTTTCAGAAACCGCTCGATCTGTTCCGCATTGATCTTCTGCACTTCCCGCAGCAACCGGAAGTCGTATCCCAATTGCTGTGAAATGTGCACAAACGCGCTCAGGTCTTTCGGAAAACAAGAGCCGCCGTAGCCCAAACCAGCGTTGAGAAAGGCGCGGCCAATCCGCTTGTCCAATCCCATTCCATTGACCACATCGTCAATGTTGGCGCCCGATGCTTCGCAAATGACGGACAAGGCGTTGGCGTAGGAAATCTTGAGCGCCAAGAATGAATTGCAGGCGTGTTTGATCAGCTCGGCAGAATTGATGTCGGTGACGATGATCGGCGCGCCGAAGGGTTCGTATATCTCCTTCATCTTGGCCACAGGCCGTTCCCGCGTCACCCCGATCACCACCCGGTCAGGTTTCATCAAGTCCGCCACCGCGCAACCTTCCCGGAGGAACTCGGGATTGCTGACCACATCGAAATCCACTTGATGTTTGTTGTAGCGACGGATGGTTTCCGCCACTTTCTCACCGGTTTTCACCGGCACCGTGGACTTGTCCACAACGAGCCGGTATCCATCCAACGAGCCGGCAATTTCACGTGCCACTTTTTCCACAAAACTCAGGTCCACCGACCCGTCCGGGCGGGGAGGCGTCGGCACGGCAATGAAAATCACCTCCGCGTTCTTGACGCCGTCAGCAACCTCCCCCGTGAACCTGAGCCGGCCGGCAGCCACGTTGCGGGCCACCACCTCTTCCAGGCCCGGCTCGTAGATGGGTATCTTGCCGGCTTGGAGGGATCTGACCTTTTCCAGATTGTTGTCCACACAGATGACGGCATGTCCCACATCCGCGAAACACGCGCCCGTTACCAAACCGACATAACCCGTGCCAATGATGCTGATTTTGACCATTCGCTATTTCCTTACAGATCCAAGTTGCCCAATCCAATGTTGAAACCGGGGTATGCCTTCAAGGTCACCGAGAAAAACACCGTGTACTCATCGTCCCCCCGCCGTTGGCCCTCGAAACGAAAACCGTAGCTGATGTACCAATCATGCGTTTCCTGCCGAAGCATGTACTCATGGCTCTCCCAAAAGCCGTCTTTCATGTCCACGCGCTCGTACCCCTGCACCACCCACCTCGTGCCCAACCGGCAGGCGCCGCCAAAAGTCAGCAAATTGCTGTCATCCCGCAAAAATCGTGTCCCCACTCCGACGCTCCAACGGTCCGTGTCCATGAACCTGACGGCGGTGTTCAATTCCCGCAGCGTCTCGTCTTGAAAATCGTAGCGGGTGAACGCGCCGACAGCCAGCCAATCCCAGGGCCGCGACTCGATCGTTCCGAAAAAATCATTCCAGTCCTCCTGGCCATCGTTCTGCTCGATGTTCCAGTCTGTCCAGCCGGTAAGCTCCACCAAGTCGCGCTGTTTGCCTTCCCAGCGGGTCTGCAGACGCTGACGCAGACCGAATCGCACGGCGTTCTGTTTGTCCAAGGAATCAATCGTGTTGTAGGCGGGAAACCCCAGCGGCAAGTACCGCGTCAACAAGGTCACCATCGCGATGGACATGGGGCTCGCGAT
>CAZEQV010000183.1:0-7322 GCA_964514435.1 uncultured Verrucomicrobiota bacterium | reverse complement strand
GAGCGGGCGTTGATCAGTGTGACCCGGTCCGGAACCATCAATGCCCCCGCCAATCCCCAAACGATGTTCTTCCTCGAAGACAATTTGCGCGACCCGTACCGGATTCATCTGCTGAGGGCGCAGGGCCACTTGAAGCGCGGGGCATTTGACCAAACCATGTCCGAGGCCAGGATGTGTTTGGAATACCTGCCCGGTTGCGCCGAGATGCCCGTGAAGTTGGTGCCGTTGCTGGAGCGTGCCGGGAAGAATATGGAGGCGGCGGAGCTTTTTGAGGCCGTGCATTCCACCTTGAAGAGTGTCATCACCGCTTACCCGCGATACGCCCCGGCGCAGGCGGAAATGAAGGCGTTGCTCGAAGGTTGTCCCCGCAAGGCGCGCGGCAACTGACGCAACATTTGCCTTGCGCGGGATGATTGCGGATTTCATCATGCGCCCGCTATGTCCTATCGAGCTTGGTTCCAATGCATCAACGAACAGTGCCGGACTGAGTACCGGCTCAATGAGATCATTTATCGCTGCCGGCAATGCGGATCATTGCTGGAGGTGCAGCATGACATGAAGGCGTTGACGCGCCGGGACGGGCTGGGGTGGATGAAGTTGTTCGATGACCGTTATATGTGCAACGAATGGCCGTACGGGTCCGGCGTGTGGGGCAAAAAGGAATGGATCCTCCCGCAGATAGACAACAACAACATCGTTTCCATGTGCGAGGGCGGCACCAACCTCTTCTGGGCCGACCGGTTTGGCAAGCAGATCGGTTTGGAGGATTTGTGGGTAAAACTTTGCGGCAACACGCATAGCGGTTCGTTCAAGGATCTCGGGATGACGGTGCTGGTGTCGCAGGTCAAACAGATGATCAGCGAGGGCGCGCCGATCAAGGCGGTGGCATGCGCTTCGACGGGCGATACCTCGGCGGCGTTGGCGGTATATTGCGCGGCGGCGGGGATACCGGCGATTGTGTTATTGCCAAAAGGGAAGATTTCCATCGCCCAGCTTGTTCAACCCATCGCCAACGGCGCATTGGTGCTGTCGTTGGACACGGACTTTGATGGCTGCATGAAGGTCGTCCAAGAGATCACGAAAGACGAAACGATTTATCTGGCCAATTCGATGAATTCATTGCGCATCGAGGGCCAGAAGACGGTGGGCATCGAAATTGTGCAGCAGTTTGACTGGGAATGTCCGGATGTGATCGTGATTCCGGGCGGCAACCTCGGCAATGTGTCTGCGTTGGGCAGCGGTCTGCTGATGATGAAGCAACTGGGTTTGATCGCCAAGTTGCCGCGGATCGTTGTGGCTCAGGCGGAGCGCGCCAACCCGCTTTACCGGGCCTATCTGCGCGACTATGAGAGCTATGAACCGGTGCAGGCCCAGAAGACGTTGGCCAGCGCGATCCAGATTGGCCATCCGGTAAGCTACGAAAAGGCCGTCCGCACTTTGCGCCAGTTCAACGGCATCGTCGAACAGGCCAATGAACAAGAGTTGGCGGACGCGGCGGCGCTGGGGGATCGTACCGGCATGTTCAACTGCCCGCATACCGGGGTGGCTTTGGCGGCGCTGATCAAGTTGGTCAAGGCCGGCAAGATTGACAAATCCGAGCGCGTCATCGTGATCTCGACCGCGCACGGTTTGAAGTTCGCCGATTTCAAGGTCAAGTATCACGAGGGGACGCTCGACTTTCCGAGTCAGCACGCGAATCGTCCCATCGAGTTGCCGCCGCGTGTGGAGGCGGTCAAAGAAGCGCTGGCGCAATCGTTGAAGAAGGGAAAATAGTTCATGCCGAGGAAACATTCGAAAGCGAAGTCATACCGGACCGCAACTCTGGCTGTTCATGGCTCCCAGCGTGAACCCAAAGCGCATTTCTCCGTGTCCACACCCATCGTTCACACCTCGAACTATTACTTTGATTCGACTGCGGATGTTTTGGCGTTCATGAAGTCCAAGAGCGAAGGCAAGCTCACGCGCGAACACGAGTACGGCCGGTACGGCAACCCGACGCAAACCGAATGCGAGCGCAAGCTCGCCGCCATCGAGGGTGCCGAGCGAGCCTTGCTTTTTTCCAGCGGCATGGCGGCGGTGGTGATGACCTTGCAGGCCTATATGCGCCGCAACGGTCATATCATCTTCACCAAGGACTGTTACCGGCAGACCCGTGATTTTGCCACGAACATCCTCGCCGAGTTCGGCGTGGAAGTTTCGCTCGTTGACCCCAACGCGGAGGCCATTGCCAAAGCGATCCGCGCCAACACCAACATCATATTTACGGAATCGCCCACCAACCCGTACCTGCGCGTGCTGGATATTCCTTCCGTGGTCAAGGTGGCCCGCCAACACAAGGTGCTCACAATCATTGACGCGACACTGGCCACACCTTTCAACATCAAGCCACTCGCTCTCGGCGTGGATATCGTGATCCATTCGGCGACCAAATACCTCGGCGGCCACAACGACCTGTTGGCCGGTGCCGTCCTCGGTAAGCACGACATACTGACCGACCTGTACCGGATGCAGCGAATGATGGGCGCCACTCCGGGGCCGTTGACTTGCTTCCTCTTGGAGCGCGGATTGAAAACGTTCGCGCTGCGCATGGAGCATCACAATCGCGCCGGATTGGCTGTGGCCAAGATGCTGGAATCACACCCCCAGGTTGAGAAAGTCTGGTATCCCGGCCTCGAATCGCATCCCGATCACAAGATCGCCCGTGACATGATGCGCGGTTTCGGCAGCGTGATCACGTTCCTCGTGAAGGGCGGCGAAAAAGAAACTCTGAAGTTCATAGACGGGCTGGAACTTTTCCTCATCACCCCCAGCCTTGGCGGTAGCGAAAGCCTCGTGACCCAGATGGCCACCATGTCGTTTTTTGACTACCCGGAATCCTACCGTCGTTCCATTGGCATGGTGGACAATCTAGTGCGGATTGCTCTCGGACTTGAGGATGTTGACGACCTGCTGGATGACTTGAAGCAGGCGCTCGGTAAAATCTGACGGACTCAGAAAAGCGAAATCCCCTGACAACTTGCGCTGTCAGGGGACTCGTAACGTACGCGCGTCGAAATTTAGACCTTCGCGACGACGTTGGAGGCTTTGGGTCCCTTCGGTGAATCAATCAACTCGAACTCCACCGCCTGCCCTTCCTCCAGGTTCTTGAACCCACCGGCTTGAATGGATGAATAATGAACAAACACATCCGGTCCGCCGTCTTGTTGGATGAACCCGAACCCTTTTTTCGTGTCGAACCACTTTACTTTGCCTGTAGCCATACGATCTGCTTTGCTGCTCCTGATTTTCTGCCCCGTCCACAAAAACCGTTCCCGCACTCACGGGATGGGTCTGCGGTTCAGCGACATCGTGCGGGAGTATATGAATGGCCTTTTTCAAGTCAATGCCTGATTTCCCCTTGTGTTTGTTGCCTTTCCGGCCATCCACAACTGGCACCGCGCCTGCTTTATCAAGGGACATATGCAAGCCAATCACTTCAAGGACACTGCGGAACGACCGGCTGACACCTTTGACTTCAAAGCCATCCTGCTCGTGGACGATGACCGCAAGCTGGCCTCTGCCCTGCAATGGATTCTCGCCGACGAAAGCTTCATGGTGGACGTCGCTCACGACGGCGAAGAAGCCCTCATGAAGATCCGCGCCAACATCTACGACGCCGTCATCTGTGACGTCATGATGCCGCGCTTGAATGGCGACCAGCTTTACATGAAATCACGACAACTGCGGCCGGTCTTGGCCGACCGCTTCATCTTCATCACCGGCCACGCCGCCGACCCGCGCGTTCAATCCTTCCTGGCCAGTACCGGCTCGAAGTACCTCGCCAAACCGTTCCGCGTTGAACAACTGATCGGATGCGTCAGAGAACTGCTGGCCGGCACCCCTTCAGCGTAACCAAGCCGGTACGCTTTCCCCCGCGATCAAGTCCTTCAACTTCTGGCGTCGCCGCACCACTTCGGACCGGCGACCGTTCACCAATACCTCAGCCACCAACGGACGCGCGTTGTAGTTTGACGCCATCGTAAACCCGTAAGCCCCTGCGCTGCACACCGCCAGCAAGGCCCCCTGCTCCGTCGCCACGATCTTGCGTTTCTCCGCCAGAAAATCCCCCGTCTCGCATACCGGGCCAACCACGTCTGCCGTCACCAACTTGGCATTCTTGACCGGCCGTACCGGTACGATTTCGTGATGCCCCCCGTACAAGGCCGGGCGGATTAAATCATTCATGGCCGCATCCACGATCACGAACCGTTTCACGGGGGTCTTCTTCACATGCACCACCCGCGTCACCAACACACCGGCATTGCCGACGATGAACCTTCCCGGCTCCAAGAGAACCTTCAACCCTACCGGCTTCAATTCCGTCAACACCGCGCGCGCGAAGTCGGCTGCGCTCGGAGGCTTTTGGTTTCGGTACCGAATGCCAATGCCGCCGCCCATGTCGAAGTGCCGCAACGTGGCCGGGCTGATCGCCCGCACCTGCTCGATCAAGGGCCGCATTTTTCGAATCGCCTTCACATACGGTCCCGTGGACGTGATCTGCGAGCCAATGTGCATCTGCACGCCGCGGATCTCGATGCCCGGCAACTCGGCCGCGCGCCGATACACCGCCAACGCCCGATCAATGGAAATGCCAAACTTGCTCTCTTCCTTGCCGGTCGAAATGTAGTGGTGCGTGTGCGGATCAACACCGGGATTCACCCGCAACGCCACCGGCGCCCGCTGGCCAGCTTTTGACGCCACCGACGAAATCAATTCCAGTTCCGATTCGCTTTCGATGTTGAAACAGTCAATCCCCAACCGCAGGGCATAGGCGATCTCCTCGCGCGTCTTGCCCACGCCCGAAAACACGCATTTGGACGGATCGCCGCCGGCTTCCACCACACGGAACAGTTCCCCGCCGCTGACAAGATCAAATCCTGCGCCTTCACGGGCCAACAGGCGAAGAATGGCCAGATTGCTGTTGGCTTTCATCGCGTAGCAAATCTGATGTTCCACCGCGTTCATCGCCCGGTCCAGCGAGCGATACCGGTCCAGAATGTGATTCTGGCTATAGACATAAAGCGGCGTCCCGAATTTCTCGGCCAACGTCGAAAGTTTCACCTCTTCACAACACAATTCACCGCCGCGATAATTGAACGATTCCATAGGTCGCGCATCCTAGCAATCGTAGTTCGCCCCGGCAAGGTCGCCGCAGCCGGTAAGATTAACTTGACGCCTGATTTCCAATACCACACATTTGTGTGGTATGAAACCGCGACACCAACGAATCCTGCACGTGGACGGCGATTCGTTCTTCGCTTCGTGCGAGGTCGCGCTTGATCCCACATTGCGCGGCCGGCCCGTGTTTGTCGGCGGCGGACGACGCGGTGATGGGATTGTTATTGCCGCCAATTACATCGCCAAGAAATACGGCATCTTGACCGGTATGGCTTGTTTCGAGGCAAAACGGCTTTGTCCCGGTGGCGTTCTGGTGCGGCCGCATTACGACGAATACCGGCGGTTGTCGCTGGAGATATTTCGCCGTGTCCGCCAATACACGCCGTTGCTGGTGCCGACATCCATTGATGAAGGGTTCATGGATTTCACCGATTCGCCCACGGTGTTCCGGTGCCGGTCGGCGGCGGATTTGGTGGCGCGGATACGTCGGGAATTGGACGCCGAGGTGGGGGTCCCCTTCTCAGCCGGGCTGGGTTCGTCGCGATGGTTGGCGAAACTAGCCACCGAGCATTGCAAGCCGGCCGGCTTCCTGGAAGTGACCGAGGAACAGGAACGGGACTTTCTGCGCGACATCCCGATTGAGAAACTGGCCGGGATCGCCAAACGTCGCGCCCGGTCGTTGCGGGCGTTGGGCGTGTGGACGTTGGGCGATGTGGGCCGGTTGCCTTTGAGTTTGGTGGAGAAACGGTATGGTTGTTTCGGACTGCATCTGTGGCTGTTGTCCACCGGGCAGTTCCGTGAACGGCTCAAGCTGGAAAACAAACCGCGCACGTGCATCGGCAGTTCCACAACGTTGCCTTACGATGAACCCGATCACGAGGCGGCCGGATTGTTCCTCCTCGATCAAGCCGAACGACTGCTGACGACGCTCATCCGTGAGAACCTCAAAGTGCGGGAGATTGGTGTTTATGTGCGTTTCAACAACTTCGACGGCAATGGCGCGTGCCTTTGTTTTCCGTCGGCGCAATGCCAGCCAGCAGTCATCAATCCGGCTGTGGAAAATCTTTATTGGCAGAGCGTGACCGGCCACGTGGCAGCCATCCGGCAGGTGTGCGTGAACTTCTGGAACTTGCAGCCGCTGGATCTCCAACCCGAATTGTTTGGTGCCAACCCGGATTACCAACGCCGTCAGTTGCAGGCGGCCATCGAACAGATCGAAAGCCGATACGGTCGGCGTAGCGTCAAGACAGGGCGGCGACTGTTGTTTGAGCAGCAGGCCGGTCACTTGGTCAGCGACAAATCGAAGTGTCCGTTCATTCCGCAGCGCGAGATGGAAGTGAAAATGAGCCGTATCCCCCAACCCTCCCTCGATCCCACCTACGAAGAAGAATGGCAGCCGCTGGAGCGAGAAATCGCCGACCTCCCCCTCGGACTCCCCCGCGCCTGGGGCCGTTCCACCGGCCGAACGCAGAAGTTCAGTTAAACAGGGAGCGACTATAGATCGCTATCGGGTTGGTCACTCCCTCACGGTGCCGATTTGTTTCACGGAGCGGTTGTGTCGGTTGTCACAGTCAGCGGACATCCCCATGCTGTCACCCATGCGCAGCCCCTTCTGAAGAGCAATTCCCACTCAGTAACTTTGGCTTGCCCGAAAGATCAGGGGGTGGAATCATGGTCGGTGTTCGGTATATTGAGACAAAGGGAAGCCAATGCAAAAGTTACATTCAGAGCCTTCAACAATGAAGTCCCCCACGGGGAACCCGCCAGAGAAATTGCCCTCAACAGGGGAGGAGTTGGCGGCCATGATCGACAAGTGGGACAACGAAGCGTTCGAGCGAGGGATGGCGATTTTAGACCGATTGATCGCCAAGAGACAGGCGGAGCAGGCCAAGTCCGCGAAAGCGTAGTACGCGACCGTGTTGAAACCGACCTTACCGGAACCGGTCGCCGGCGAGAGTCTGCGTTTCTCCCGGAAACGCGGGTCAATCCAAGACCTGCCGACGACGAACTATCCCGAAGTGCGCGAACGATTGATCGTGCCGCGACGCGGGCGTTGCGGGACATCTATCGCCCACCGGCCAGCCAAGCGCGAAGCCTCGCCTCCCGATCCGTCCTCGACCGGCACGCCGTAGATAACTGGCTGGCTGGCCGTCAAGAACCCGTCG
>CAZEQV010000182.1:0-7335 GCA_964514435.1 uncultured Verrucomicrobiota bacterium | reverse complement strand
CAATGCAACAATCGCGCTTGCGGCAAGTCCTCGATCTTGTCGTACCGGTAGGCTCCCGGTGGCAGCAGCGGCGCCACGGGCTTGCCGGTGTCCTGCATTTGAAACATCAGCGTCATCGGCTGCGTCAATCCATCCGTCTCCCGCCCCAACCGGCACGGAACGCCTGCCTCCCGCGACACACGGGCATCACCCGTCGCATCCACCACCACCTCACCGGTCACGGCGCGCATTCCCTCCAACGTGTTGACCACAACCGCTTCCACGCGGCCATCGCCAAGAATCACACCGGCCGCGTCCACGTGAAAGAACACTTCCGCGCCTGCGGCGGCCAATTTTTCGTTCAAATAATGCCGGTAGAGAAACAGATCGAACATCGGCGCAAACTTGCCGGACTTCTCGAAGTTGCGTCCCTTGTTGTCCTCCAACTCAAGTTCGCGCACGAATTCCGCGTAGATGCCGGTGATGTTTCCCACCGGCATCCAGATGGAAACGTTGGCCAAGGTGCCCATCCCGCCGAGTTGCGCGGAACGCTCCACCAACACAACCGACTTGCCGCACCGCCGCGCCGCCAAAGCGGCCGCCACGCCGGCCGGTCCGCCTCCCACCACGAGCACGTCAGCGTGGGCCAAATGTGGAAGTTGCTGCGAAAAGTTGAATGTCTTGTTCATGCCCCCGAATCATAGAGGACGATCCGGCATCCGTCATTCGTAATTCTGATGGTGGACTATGCCAAGGCCAGAAGGATCGCCACACCGGCCATCGTCGTAAGAATTGTGATCGGAATACCGTACCGGGCATAGTCCCAGAACCCCACTTCGAGATGGTCGCGCGCGGACTCGACCACGATGATGTTGGCCACGGAACCGAGCAACGTCAGGTTGCCGGCCAACGTGGTGGTCAACGCCAGCACTTTCCACATCAACTCAGGATTCAGGAAGCCGGTCATCCATTGGCCCGCCACCAGAACGAACGGGACGTTGGAGAAGATATTGGAGCCGAGAACCGACAGCCATGTGAAGTTCCAGACCTGCGCTGCCGTCGTCGCGCCGAGAGCCGGTCGCCAACGGTCGGGCAACCCGGTGTCGTTGAGTCCTTGCACCACGATGAACAGCGCCGCGAAAAACAGCAACAGATGCCAGTCCACGAGTTTCAGCACCGTGTGCGTGTCGCGACGGGCCACGACCATGAGCAGCGCCGCGGCTGCCAACGCCGTCCACGGCAAATTCAATCCGGCCATGAACCCGGTAAAGACGATCGCCAACACGATACCGGACATGGTCATCAATTTTCTATCGAGCGGCTTGGCTGGTGCGCTTGCACTGTCGAGATGAATCGAAGCCGACGCCAATACGCTGCGGAATCCGATACGGAGCACGGCGTAGTTGATGGCCAAACCAACCAACGCTACCGGGGTCATGGACCTGGCAAAGTCGGCAAACGCAATGGAGGACAAATGGCCGATGATCATGTTCTGGGGGTTGCCGACTAGCGTGGCGACACTGCCAATGTTGGCGCTGGTCGCCAACGCCAGCAAGTACGGCAACAACGGCAATTTGCCGCGCACAATCACCAGCACCACCAACGGCGTCAGCAGCAGGCAGACGGTATCGTTGACGAGCAATGCCGAGAGCACGGCGGACGTGATCATCAAATACAACAGGAGCCGTTGCGGCGTGCCGGCGCGTCGGAGGATTTGATCGGCCGCCCATTCGAAGAACCCGGCCAGGTGAAGGTAGGCGGCCATGATCATCATTCCCAGCAGCAGCACAAGCGTGTCGTAGTTCACCGCCCGGTACGCGGCTTCGGGACTGAGCACACCGGCGGCGACCATCAACACCGCCCCCAGCAGCGCAGCGGCGGGCCGGTTCAGCGGAAGAATCTTCAAGCGGCGCCCGCTGATCAAAGCGTAGGTGAAGGCGAAGATGGCCAGCGCGACAAACGTGCGGTGTTCTTGCATCAGGTGGTGCATAACGGAAACGCTCCGCCCAGGCAAGCATCAGGCCGCCGGCAACGTGAAACAGAAGCGGCTGCCTTTGCCCAGTTCGCTCTCGGCCCACACACGTCCGCCGTGGGCTTGGACAATGTGTTTGACGATGCTCAATCCGAGGCCGGTGCCGCCGACTTCCCGGCTGCGGGCCTTGTCCACGCGGTAGAACCGCTCGAAGACATGGGGCAAATGTTCCGCCGCGATGCCGGGCCCGTTGTCGGCCACGATGACATTGACTTCTTTGTCGCGAGCCACGGCGCTGATGGTGATCTGGCCGGTGGGCTGCGTGTACTTGATGGCATTGTCCAGCAGGTTGGTGAAGACTTGATGGAGTTTGGCCCGGTCGGCTTTCACCTCCGGCAGGCTGGAGGTGAGGTTGTTGTGGATGGTGATCTGTTTGACGTCCGCTTGCGCCGTGAGTTCGTCAACCACCGTCAGCGCGACATCGCGAAGGTTGCATGGCTCGAAGGACAGCCGGGCTTGTTGCGATTCGAGCGCGGAAATGCTGAGCAGGTCGGCCAGCAGATTTTCCAGCCGCCGCGTGTGTTTCTGGATGGTGACCAGAAATTGCCGGGTTGTTTCGGCGTCGGGCGGTTCGGGTTCGAGCAGCGTCTCGATGTAGCCTTTGATGATGGAAAGCGGCGTGCGGAGTTCGTGGCTGACATTGGCGACGAAGTCCTTGCGGAGGTTCTCCAGTTTCTTGATGCGGGTAATGTCGTGCAGCACAATCACGGCGCCCATGGGCTTGTCATCGCGTTGGAGACAGACAACGCTGACATCGAACACGCGTTCTTCATGGGTGAAGAAGGTGAGCTCGCGGGAGACAACGTTGCCGGATGCCAGGCCGGTCTGGATGAGGTCATGCAGCGCGGCGCTGCGGATCGTTTCCATGACGGTCTTGCCGGTGGCCTGGTCGGTAAGTCCAAACTGGCGGCGAACGGTATCATTGGCGATGCGAATGCGACTGGAAGTGTCCACGACCAAGACGCCTTCGATCATGTTGGCGAGCGTGGCGTTGAGTTCTGCCTTTTCCTCGGCCAGTTGGCGCAGTCGTTGATCGAGTTGCGCGCTCATGGCATTGAGGGCCTGGGCCAGTTCGCCCAGTTCACCGGCGGTTCTCCCGATCGGGCGGGATGTGAAGTTGCCGGCCGTGATCTCCTTGGCCATTCGTCGCATATTTTCGATGGGTTGCGTGAGACGTCTGGTCAGGTGGAAGAGAACGGGTACGGAGATCAGGCCGATCACAAGGCTGGAAAGGGCGATCATGTTGTTGACGTGCGAAATGGTGTTGGCCACTTGTTCCAGGGGAATGGCCAACCGCACGTAGCCGGCCAGGTGCGGGTGGGAGGCTGTCGCCGCGCGAATAGCCACGTACATCAATTCCACATTCGTGGCGCTACTGCGGCGGATGGCGGCGCCGACTCCGGTGCGCTGGGCTTCCCTGACCTCGGGACGTTGGAGCTGGTTCTCGATTGGCGGAAGAGATGGCTGGGGCTTGTCGGATTCGCCGATCACCACACCGGTCGCGGTGATCACGGCCACCCGCAAGCCGGTATCCTTGGACAGCTCACGGGCCAGTTGGTTGATGGCGACGAGGTCCGGTTTGGATCCTTCGGCCAACAACGGCGCAAATGCTTCTCGGGCGAAAAAGGCGGCGCGGGTGAGATCGGCGCGTATTTGTTCCTGAAGATAAGAGGGCAGCAACATCCGGGTGGCCACATTGATGAGCACCAGCAGCGTGGCCAGCAGTGCGGCCAGGCCGAGAAACGATTTCCAAGACAGCGAGAGTCGGATGCTCATGCACGGACACTAACGGAAGGACATCGAACGACGCAAGAAGGACCACGCAACGGATAGATGACAACTCCCGGACAGCCGCTAGTCAACCATACCGGCCCTCGATGTGATCGGCTGTGCGATGCTCGTGGGACGTGAGACAGAAATGACGCGCCGTGAATCTACGGAACATCTGCGAAGCGGTAGCCGACTCCGCGCACCGTTTCAATCAGGTCGGCTGATTTTCCGAGCTTCTCGCGCAATCGTCGCACGTGGGTGTCCACGGTCCGCGTGTCCACGTTGCCTTCGTAGCCCCAAACATCATTGAGCAGCGAATCCCGCGTCTGCACGCGCCCGCGCCGTTCCATCAACGTCGCCAGCAGTTTGAACTCCGTGGCGGTGAGGTCCACCGGCTTGTTGCGCGCCAAAGCCTGATGCCGGGCTTGATCCACCACAATCTCACCGGCTTTGAGAATCTCCGGCGAAGAACTCGGACCCGCGGCGCGCTCCAGCAATTTCCGGATCCGCAACATCACTTCACGGGGGCTGAACGGTTTGGTCACATAGTCATCCGCCCCCAACTCCAGCCCCAGCACGCGGTCCACTTCCTCCGCCCGCGCGGTCAACATCAAGATGGGGATGCCGGCCGTGCGCGGATCGGCTTTCAACTGTTTGCAGACTTCGTTGCCGTCCAGTTGCGGCAGCATCAAATCAAGGATCACCAGCGACGGAATCTCATCCTTGGCCGTCTTCAAGCCGCTGGCGCCGTCGCGCATCGCCAAGACCCGGTAGCCTGCCTTGCGCAGGTTGTACGTCATCAGGTCGGCTACGTCCTGCTCGTCTTCCACAATCAAAATGGTTTCTGGCATGACCCTACCGTGTGACGCTGGCGTTACAACGCTTCGCCAGCCATGTGACAAATGCGTGACAACTACCGGGTGACCGCGCCCTCCGACGCGCTCGACACCAGCTTCGCATATTTCGCCAGCACGCCGGTCTTGTAACGCGGCTCGGATTGCCGGCAGGCTTTCAGTCGCGCTGCAATCTCCGCGTCGCTGATCTCCACATCAATCCGCCGCGTCGCAATCTCAATGTTGATCATGTCCCCCTCGCGCACCGCGCCAATGGCCCCGCCCTTGGCCGCTTCCGGCGCGATATGCCCCACCGTGAACCCGTACGTCGCGCCCGAAAACCGTCCATCGGTGATCAACGCCACTTCGTCACTAATCCCCTGCCCCACTATCGCCGCCGTCACCGCCAACATCTCCCGCATACCGGGGCCGCCCGCGGGACCTTCGTTGCGAATCACCACCACGTCACCGGCCTTGATCCGCTTGGCCTGAACCGCTGCAAACGCGTCCTCCTCACACTCGAACACCCTGGCCGGGCCGCGATGCGACGTGCGCTTGTGGCCCACCACCTTCAGCACACAGCCTTCCGGCGCGAGATTGCCCTTCAAGATCACCAGCCCCCCGGTCGGCTTGATCGGATTGCTCAACGGACGCACCACCGGCTGCCCCGGCGTCTCTTTCGCCGCGCGCGCCTCGTCCCCAATCGTCTGGCCGGACACGGTCAATTCGTCGGGATGAAGCAGACCTGCCTCCAACAACCGACTCGCCACCACCGCCGTCCCGCCGGCCGCATACATGTCCGTCGCCACATATTTCCCACCCGGCTTCAAATCGCACAACAACGGAGTCCGACTGCTGACCCGGTCGAAATCCTCGATCTGCAAGGGCACCTCCGCTTCCCGGGCAATGGCCAGCAGATGCAACACCCCATTTGTCGAGCCGCCCGACATCACCACCGCCGCAATCGCATTCTCCAGCGCTTTGCGCGTGATCACCTGACGCGGCCGGATCTGCTTCTTCAACAGCTCGATGATTTGCGCGCCGAGATCGAACGCCACCTTGTCTTTCATCGGATCCTCAGCCGGCACGCTGTTGAATCCCATCGGCGAGATTCCCAACATCTCCGTGGCCATGGACATCGTGTTGGCGGTGAATTGTCCGCCGCACGCGCCCATGCCGGGACATGCCGCGATCTCCAATTCCCGCAACTCTTCCGCCGTAATCTTGCCGGCCGCGCAAGCCCCGACGCCTTCAAACACATCTTGAATCGTCACGTCTTTGCCCTTCCACACGCCCGGCGCGATGGAACCGCCGTACATCATCAGCCCCGGTATGTCCAGTCTCGCCAGGGCCATTACCGTCCCCGGTATCGTCTTGTCGCAACCAGAAATGGCCACCACACCGTCGAACAAATAGCCGCGAACCACCAACTCGATCGAATCGGCCACGATCTCACGACTGGTCAACGAACACCGCATTCCTTCCGTGCCCATCGAAATACCATCCGAAATGGCGATGGTATTCATCTCCAACGGAACCCCACCGGCCGCGCGAACGCCCTCTTTGACTTTTGCCGAGAGCCGCATCAAGTGCGCATTGCAGGGCATGGCTTCGATCCACGTGTTGGCCACGCAAATCAGCGGTTTGCTGTACAGGTCCTTGTCGGTCAAACCCAACGACCGCAGATACGACCGGGCCGCCGCCCGTCCGATGCCGTTGGTGAGTTGCGCGGAGCGATGTTTCAAATGTTTGAGATCGGTTGTCATAGCATGTTCTCTTGTATTGGCTGGCAGCTTAAACTCCCGCGGCAAATCCGGGAAGCATGGAGTTGTGCCTGACAGACGACGACACGACGAACGGCAAGATTGTCATTCCTCCCGGTTGCTGATACCAATCTGGCACATGGTCATCACCGACAAGTTCGTGTTCATCCACGAGCCAAAAACGGGCGGCACATTCGTGAGGCATGTGCTGGAGCAAATCCACCAACAAATGACCAACCCGCTGCTCTGGCGCATCTGGCCCAAACTGGCCATGAAGCAAGCCGGCTGCTTCCGACTCGGCAAGCGGCACGACAAGTGTGCGAACATACCGGCTGAACACCGTCACAAAATCATCCTCGGTTGCGTGCGCAACCCCTACGATCGGATCGTTTCACTCTATCAGTTCCGCGCCTGGGAACGAAAATCGCCGGTCCCCATCGAGAACATCCGCTGGGTATTTCCCAAGTTCCCGAATTTGAGCTTCGAAGAGTATCTGAACTTCCGCGTCCATTTTATGCCGCTGAAGAACACGAAGTTCCCTGCCGGCTCCGAACCCGGTCCCCAAACATGGCGGTTCATCAAGTTCTTCTTTCGCGAACCCCGCCGGGTCTTCACCGAATTGGACGAATCATACTTGGCCGCCAAGAAGTGGCAACAAGACATCTATCCGGTGGAGTTCCTGCACACGGAGACCCTCGCCGCCGACCTCCACGCATTTCTTCTCAAAGCCGGCTACGAGACGGGCCGCATCGAGTTTGTGCGAACGGCCGGGAAGATATTTCCCCGCGAAGGCGACCTCCGCCAAGGCGCATCGTGGGAAAGCCATTACACACCGGAACTGAAGGCCAAAGTCCGCCGCCAAGAACGTCTGCTCTTTGAAATGTTCCCGGAATACGACGTGTGATGGCGCTACTCCCGCAGCGACGGCTTCGCAACCGTGGGTGTGGAAGCCGTATAG
>CAZEQV010000181.1:233-7339 GCA_964514435.1 uncultured Verrucomicrobiota bacterium | reverse complement strand
GTTTTCATTGGTTTGATGGGCGTTTCAGGTGGAGGTTGTCGCTTGTGCTGGCTGGATGCTGTCCAACATCAGCCACGTTTGCTCCGCCACTTCCGTGCCGGCCATGGTCTCAAACGGCGCGTCGATCCACCGCCAAAGATCCCGGTAGGTGAACAGATTCCAGCGTAACAGCGCCATCAGGTTGCTCAACGCCCAGCCCAGCTTCGCGCGCAGTTGCAGGTACTTCACCAGCAGCATCGCGATCAGCGCCGTCCAGATCTGAATGTGCACCGCGTTGGCGCTCGTGCCCACGAAGCTCTTCACTTTCAGATATTGCTTCAGCGCCTTGAAGAACAACTCGATCTGCCACCGCTCCTTGTAGAGCGCCGCAATCGTGGCCGCGCTCCACTGTAATTGATTGGTCACCAACACCAGCGTTTCCTGTTTGTCTTCCAACCAGACTTCAATCCGCCGTAGCCGCACCTTGCAAACCCGGCCCGCGGCCCGCGGCGTCAGCGCGATGAGTTCGTCCCTGCGGATCGCGCCCTTGGTGCGCCGAAATCGCGCCCAATCAAACATTGTCACGCACAAATCAATCACGGTAGCGTCCAGCAACAGCAGCTTGTTCTTAAACCGGAACTTCGTGCGCGGCGCCGCCGCCTGCTGGCATTGGCCGAGTAATTGATAAAAGACCGCCTCGAACAGTTTCCACGGACGATGTTCATTGGCCTAGCTCAAGGTGGAGCGTTTCGGCGCGGCGCGCAGGCCCAGATGTTGGAGTTTGCCCTCGCAACAGAGCAGCCCTTGGACAATCTCACGCAGGCTCTTGGCCTGGGCGAGTTGGCCGAACAGCATCGCGACGAACTGATCCCAACATGAAAACCCTTTAGCGCCCTTCTCGGCGTGGAACGTCTTGGCGGCGCGGGCAAACTCGTGGCGGTTAATCAGCGATAAGACTTGGCTGAACAGACTGGCGCAACGTACCATGATGACGACCTCCGTGGCTGGATGTTGATGGTTTGCACATTTCCACCAACCGTTATCACCTGAAACGGAGGTCACTTCCATTCAGTTATTTTGGACAGGTCTGATGACTTGTACTCAGTTGCGCCACCGGAGCCGCTGACACTTGCTCCGAACTGGAGCATGAACGTGTCGTCGGGGAGTGCGAGCAACTACTGGGATGCGACGTTGTGTGCAAATAATTCCCTTGCCTACATCAGTCCGAACGGCGACTCGCGAAACTTCTCCCTCGCCACGTACGTGCCGACGAATGCGCTGAATCGGCTGGTGGTGGGGACGCGGCGCGGACAGGGCAATTTGGAAGGACAAGGTTGGCGGCCCGGTCCCGATGGGTTCGCGAACCGCATTGCCGGGGACGGTTTCGTTGGGCCGGTGGGGTTGGAGGAAGAGGTGACGCCGGTGGTGGTGGCGTTCCAGTGCGCGGGGGCGAACGCGGTGCTGACGGTCAGCAACACGCTGGCCGGCGCCCTTTACGAGTGGCAGACGGCGACCAACGGCCTCACCGGCGGCTGGAGCGTCCTGACCAACCTCGTGCCCAGCGGCGCGACGTTGACGCTGACCGGCACGGTGCACAACACCCAGCACCAGTTCTGGCGCGTCAAGGGGCCGTTGTGAGGGCGGGGCGGACCGGTTCATTCGGTGGTGTCTTACCGAGCGTTGCAGGTCGGGATCAAACGAGGAGTTTGGCGTGCCGGCGAATCTGCTCATCATCGGCACGATGAACACGGCGGACCGGTCCACTGCGTTGCTGGATTCCGGCATCCACGGCTTGGTGATGCTCGGCACCATTGGAGAAAACTGTTCGCTGTCGCTTGATGAGAAGGTCGCCATCCTCAAGGCCACGGCCCAAGTGGCCGCCGCGGCCGGTGCCGACGGTCTCATGGTGTTGCCGGCGATAGTGTAAAACGCCGACGCGCGCGAGACCGTGCACCATTTCCGCACTGTCGCCGCCGCCACTTCGCTGCCAATCATGTGTTACAACAACCCGCCCGTCTACCGGGTGGACATCACGCCGGAGATGTTTCAGCAGCTCGCCGATGTCGAAAACATCGTCTGCATCAAGGAGGCGGCGGGCGATCCGCGCCCGGTCACCGACTTGTTCACCACGCTGGGCGACCGGTTCACCATCTTTGCCGGACTGGACGACGTGGCCTTGGAATGCATCCTGTTGGGCTGCCACGGGTGGATTTCCGGTCTGGTCAACGCGTTCCCGCACGAAAACCGGCGGCTCTGGGATGCCGCCGTGGCCGGCAACTACCAGCGCGCCCGCGACATCTACCGCTGGTTCATGCCGCTGCTTCACTTCGACAGTCACCCGAAGCTGGTGCAATACATCAAACTGACGTGCGCCGAACTGGGCTTCGGCTCGGAACGGGTGCGTCCCCCGCGGCTGCCTTTGGTGGGCGGCGAGCGCGACCGGGTGCTGCGGATCGTGCGCAAGCGCGTGGCGACCCGACCGCGCTAAAGTCTCACTTATCCAGCGCGTCATAAACGAGTCCCGCCGCAATCAAATCGCTGTAGGCCATGCCGATGGATTTGAAGAGCGTGATTTCTTGGGCGTTCTCTCGCAGCGGCACCGTCCCGGCAACCATTTCGCTCAACTGCCCGACCACATCCTCTTTGCGGAACGCGCCTTCGGCAATGGGCGCGAGAATCTCTCCCGCTTGTTGGCGTGATGATTCCCGATGAAATCGGTGTGCGTGCCCGGCCGCACCCAATCCCCGCGCACCAGCGGTTCATGCGAGCCGGTTGCGGCCACGATCATGTCCGCCGTGCCGCACGCCCTTTCCAGATTGTCCGCCACCGCAAACTCGATACCGGGCAACTCGCCGCGCATCCGCTCCACCACCGCCTGCGCCTTGGCCGGTGTCCGCCCCCACACCACGACGCGGGTGAGCGACCGGACACTGGCCTGCGCCCGGATGATGTACGGCGCCAAGTTACCGGTTCCCACCAGCAGCAGCGTTTTCGCGTCCGGCCGGGATAACAGCCGCGCGGCCAACCCGGAGATACCGGCCGTCCGCCCCAACGTCACGCTCACGCCGTCCACCAACGCCAACGGCTCGCCGTGGGCGCGGTCGAACAGCAAGATTTGCGAGTACAGCGACTGGTACGGCGGGGCCGGGTTCGACGGAAAATAGGTGAACGCTTGGACGGCAATGAACCGGTCATTCCACGAGGGCAGCAACGCAAACGCATCGAAGTTCGTCTCGTTCTCCGCCAGCCGGAAGACGTGCCGGGGCGGCATCGTGTACCGGCCGGCGTATCCCTGCTGCAACACATCAATCAGTTGCGGATAGCTCAGCACCTTCGTCACTTGATCGGCTGCTATGACTTTCATTCTCAATTCCTCCCTGCCGTGACGGAGTCCCGTTCACTTGTAGCCGGGCAAGAATTTCTTTTCCGCGTCAAACAACTCGAGCGTCATCTTCTTGATCTCGGCCGGTGTGCAGACAGCGGCGGTGTAAGGGTCGAGCATCAAGGCATGAATCGCCGCTTCCTTGCTGCGTTCGATGGCCGCGGTCGCCCCGAGATCAAACATTCGCATGTTCCAATCGCAGATCGCCGCCATCTGAGCCGGCAACGCGCCATACCGGACCGGATGAACACCGTTCTGGTCAATGAGGCACGCGACCTCCACGCACCCATCCGACGGCAGGTTGGTGATCAAGCTGCCGGCACCGTTGGTGTCGCGGTTCATGACGTTGCCGTGAATGCGGAACGTCTGGTTCTTCTCCCGCGCTTCGATGATCCAGCTTGCATACTCCCAGGTGCGTTTCCGTCCGAGCGGCGTCTTGTTGGCCAGCAGTTCCTTGCGATTCTGGTCAACGGCCTTGCGCCAGTTCGGCCAGTTTGTCGCGTAGAACCTGGAACCGCCATCATACCGGGTCCGCAACAGTTTCCGGCCCGCATCACATTTGCGGTAATACGGCAGATATTCGCTGAGGTGTCCGGAGCTTTCCGTGATGAACGCCCCAAAATGCAGGCACATGTCTTTGCGAATCAGATCCTGTTGCTTCCACGTGTTGCCGTCCTTGGTGTCGCGATTGTCGTGCGACGCCAAGCCGGCCTCCGCCTCCCGGATGCCGGCCGCGATGTCCTTCGCAAACTTCGCGTAAAGTTTCGGATAAAGATTCTTGCCGTTGTGCTCGAGCTTGGTGAACCACGCCAGGTGATTCACGCCCGCGCAATCCCAGACCATCTCCTCGTAGGGCACCCCGGCATACCGGGCCAGCAGATGGCTCGTGCCCTGCACGCTATGACACAACCCCACCACCGGCATCGTGCTTGTCCGCCCCGCCGCCAGGCACATCATGTTCATCGGGTTGGTGTAATTCAGGACAATGGCATTCGGGCACAGCCGTTCGGCATCCTTCAAAACCTCCAGCCACACCGGGATCGTCCGCAGTCCCTTGAACAACCCGCCCGGCCCGATGGTGTCGCCGATGCATTGATCCACGCCGTACTTGAGCGGAATATCGTTGTCGAAATGCACGCAGGCCGCGCCGCTGACCTCGATGCAGTTGACGAGGTAATCGCTGCCGGCCATTACGGCGCGCCGGTTGGTGGAGGCAATCACCTTCCATTGTTTCTGCTTGCCATGTTGACGGATGAGCGCGTTCAACAACTTGTGCATGATGGCCAAGCGCGCTCGGTCAATGTCCACGATGGCAATCACCCCTCCGATGTTACCCGGAATGCTCATCACGTCGTTGGCCAAGGTTCGCGTGAACCCGCTGCCCGCGCCGAGCATGGTGATTTTGAGGTGCCGCCGCATCGTGCCCGGCAAGCCGGCCTCGACGGCATCCTGCGTGTGAGCTGCATGTCCTTCTGAGGTTTGTTTTCTTGGCATAATGACCTTTCCTTGTTTGGCACTAACATGATTTGAACATTACCACTTCCATCTTGGCCAACGCCGCCGGCCTGCTGATCCAAGCCCGTTCATTTCTCCGCTCAGCGACACGCCTTCGTCAACCCCACACCGCCTTGATCACCACGTCCGACTCAACGGCCGCCTTCGTCGTCTTGGTGTAATCGTCGGACCCGCCGGATGTCTCTCGATTCGTATCCTTACCTTTCCGTTAACTGCTGACGAATGGACCCGGCCACTTGTCGGGCGAGAAGACAGGAACCTTCCTCGGTGAAATGCACGTCGCCGGTGCCGGCAAACAGGCGCGGCGCGAATGATGCCGTGAGAGCGTGCAGATCGTTGATCGGGATTCCATGACGGTTCATGATCTCAGCGGCAACTTGGTTGTAACGCACCTCATCGCCCTGATGCCGACCGGGTTCTCCCGCCGGTACGAACGTCGTACTGGCCCAAATCAACCGGCTGCCGCGGGCGCGCAGACGTTTCACCAACCCTTCGAGATTCTGCCGGTATTCCTCCAACGGCACGGAAACGTTGCCGCGAATCTTGTCGCGATTCCCCATCTCCTTCGACTCTGGATGCCGGTAACAGAGATCGTGCAGGCCCCAGTTGAAATGAATCACGTCCCAATGTTGATCACCGAGCCAGCCATCGAGCGACAGCAACCCGCGTCGCGTATCGCCACAGTTGTCAGGCGCGCGGCGAACGCGACAGACGCCTTCGAGTAACTTCGCCACCGGCCCGGTGTAGCCCAGAAAGATCGAATCGCCGATCAGAAACACCTGCGGCAACCCTTGCTCCCCGGCGCGCACCATCGGCGGCAGATACCCTAGCGACTCCAAGAACGCATCCATCTTGACCAACGTGTCGTCATAAGTCGTCGTGTACCCGAAATTGAAAAAGCCGTGGCCCTGACCGGGATACAAATGCAGATCACAACGACAACCGTGCTCTTCCATCACCTTCTTGTAGCGCTCAGCCGTCTCGATCGGAACAAACTTGTCCTTGGTCCCGAAGAAAAGCACCGTCGGCGGCGCGCGATGACGGATGTTGTGCAGGGGCGAGAACGCCTGCCAATACCCTTTCACCCGGTCGTGGCCGTATCCACTGGGACCGTTGTCGAAGACCGGGTTGAACAACACCAGCGCATCCGGCCGGCAACTCACGGTACAATCCTCGCCGGCTTCATCGAACCCGGTCGTCAACGCCGCCGCCGCTGCCACCTGCGCCCCGGCCGAACCGCCCCCGGCCGCGATCAGGGCCGGGTTGACGCCCAACTGCGCCGCCTGCCGGCGCACCCACCGAATCGCCGATGTGCCGTCCTGCAGGCATTCGCGCGGCGTGGTGCCGTGCTGCTTTTCCACCCGGTATTCCGCCGAAATTGCGACCATCCCCTGCTCCGCCAGATGCCGGCATTGCGGGTAAAATTGTGTGGGCGTTCCGCTCCTCCAGCCGCCACCGAAGAAAAACACGATGGCCGGCCGGCAATCTGCCGCGCTGTGACCGTGAGGCGTAAAGACGTACAACTTCAACGACACATCGCCAACCGTCTTATAGGTGATGACTTTGTCGGGTTGCGGCTTCATGCCTCCGGTTTGGGTGAAACGGATAGCGCGATTCGACAGCGGGAACTGGTGGATGTCATAGAAATACACAATATCACATACTGCCGGGGCAGTCGGGCGAAGTGCGTGTCGAACGGCAGCCGTGAAATCATCACCTTCACATTACCGGGTTCGCGTTGGCACAAGTTGTTCGTCTCACCGAGATCGCGGTCTGCATGTCGTAAAGTTTGCCGAGCGATAATCCCCGCTCGGCCACGGCCTTGACCTTGCCGGCAGGCTTCAGGCGCAACGCGCCGCCACAACGCCCGTCGTCCACGAAGAAATAAACGATGTCGGGTCGTTGGTTCATGCGCTCGTCTCGAACGCGCTCCAGAACGTCTGCCCCCACGTGGACGCCCGGTCATCCCACGCATCGCGTTGTCGGAAGAGCTCACGGCGCAATGTCTCCACCAACTGCGCGTCACCGTCAAGGTTCTTCGTTTCCAACGGATCGGCCTGCACATCGAACACCTGCGTCATGGTGTGACGGCCATTCACGACATACTCGATGAGCTTATGTTGCCGGGTCCGAATGCCGCGATGCTTGTCGGTGTAGGCCAGATAAAGCGTAGCGCGCGGTTGACCGGCGAACACGTTCCGCCCTTCAACCGTTGCCGGTACGGGTGTGC
>CAZEQV010000181.1:0-223 GCA_964514435.1 uncultured Verrucomicrobiota bacterium | reverse complement strand
GGTCAGGTGGCCGAGCGATGGGAAGATGTCGAGCAGGTACACAAGCGCATCGCTGGTCTTACCGGCCGGGATACCGGGACCGCAAAACACCAATGGCACTCGGACACTGTGGTCATACAAACTTTGTTTGCCCATCAACCCGTGTTGACCGACTGCCAGACCATTGTCACCGGCGAGGACAAAGATGGTGCGGTCGAGGTCGCCCCGTTCGCGCACGGCGGCA
>CAZEQV010000180.1:0-7367 GCA_964514435.1 uncultured Verrucomicrobiota bacterium | reverse complement strand
TCGCACCGTGGCCGGGTTTTCAAGCCGCTCGCCGTACAGGATCGAGTAGATCCGTCCGGTCTCCTTCTGCACGCGTTTCACCTCCGCGAGTTGCGCCAACGAAGTGACACCGGGCTTGTCCACCATGAAATCTTTGCCGTGCTTCATCACCTCAATGCCCAACGGCGCCCGGTCACAGGGAATCGAAGCGCTCGCCACGACTTGGAGGGATTCATCCTTCAAAATCTCCGCCGCTGACCGGACGAGTGTGGCGTTGGGGAACCGTTGCTGAAAGTTTGCGACCAAATCCGGTTCGGGCGCGTAGAACGACACCAACTCCGCACCAGCTCGCGTCAACGAATTGACCTGTCCGTAGATGTGACCATGGTTCAACCCGATCACCCCGAATCGCACCGGTGTGCTCTGTGTATTCATGATTCTGTTACCAAACCTTCCAATTCCAGTTTGGTTGCGGCGTCGAAGTACCGGTTCAGCGTTCCGCAGAAACCAGCCTTGGTGAACGGGCCAGCCGGGATCAATTGCCGTTGGGCGTTCATCAGGTGCGACACGTCACCGGAATCCATCGCGGCAAGCTGCTTGAAAGCCTCCTTCGCCTCGGCCAACGCTCCGTTCTCGATCACCTCCGACCATCCCCGCCGAACCTTCTCCGTTCGCGCCAAGGCTTGCCGGTAGAATTTCTCCAGAGCCGACCGGCCTTGCTCCCGGCTGCGCTCAAACGCCGCCTTCAGTTCCAGAAACCCTGTCACGCCCAGGTCGCGTCGCCGGTGCGCTTCCTCCACTGTAGCGGCCGACATTGCCTTGGAAAACTTCTCATCGCTGTTCAACCACAGAGCGGGGAAGGGGACAACATTGTCCCCGCGCTCCGGCAATCCGCTGTTCTGCATGACGATGAACAGTTCCAGATTTCCGTCGGGATTGATCAGCCGATGAATCGAACCGGGACTGTAGAGAAACGCATCGTGCGTGTTGAGTTCCACCCGCGCGAACCCGTTGGCGTCCAGCATCTCCACCGCGCCGCGGCCTGACACGACGAAGTAAAGCTCCGAGCACAACAGATGCACGTGGGGAGTGCCGCCGCGTTGACCGTCCACCGAAGGCGAATCATAGACCTTCAACCGCGTCATCAAAGTCGCCCCCGGCATCCTGAGTGGAGAAAGTTCGGAGTCCATGCAGGCCCAGAGGACAAACGAACGCCGAATTGAAGTCAAGCGCCGTGTCCGGTAGGCTCGCGATCAGGATGAACAAACCCATTATTGTCGTTGGCAGCATCAACATGGATCTGGTGGTCAGGGTTCAACGCCAGCCCACGCCGGGTGAGACGATTCTGGGCGGCGATTACGTCACCATACCGGGCGGCAAGGGAGCCAACCAAGCCGTGGCTGCAGCCCGGGCCGGTGGGGTAGTCAAGATGTTGGGCCTTGTCGGCAGCGATCCATTTGGTCCCGTGTTACGGGAGAATTTGACCAGCAATGGTGTGGATGCTGGCTTCGTCGGAACTTGGAACGGGCCAAGCGGCGTGGCGCTCATCACCGTGGATGACAAGGGACAAAACATGATCGTGGTCAGTCCGGGCGCCAACGGTCATGTATTGCCCTCCATGATACCGGGCACGTTGTTGCGGGAAGCCGGTATGGTGATGCTGCAACTGGAGATTCCGCTGGAGACGGTGCGCGAAGTAATCCGATCCTGCCGGATCGAAAAGACGCCGGTCATGCTGAACCCCGCACCGGCGCAAACCTTGCCGGATGACGTACTGGACGGGGTCCGCTACGTGGTCGCCAACGAAACGGAAGTCATGTTGCTCGGAGCCGGCCAGAATGAACTTTCATCGGCCCGACGTTTGCGTGCGCGGGGAGTGGACACGGTGATTGTCACGTTGGGCGAACGCGGTGTCCTGTGGGTGGGGCCGGCAGGCGAGGGCAGCTTGCCGGGTCATGTAGTCAAAGCGGTGGACACGACGGCGGCAGGCGACGGTTTTTGCGGGGCATTGGCGGTGAAACTTTCCGAGGGAGCGAGCTTGGAGAACGCCCTGAAGTTCGCCAACGCGGCCGGGGCGATGGCAGTGACGCGACCGGGGGCGCAACCGAGTTTGGCTTCGCGAGGGGAGATTGAAGGGTTTCTGTCGTCATGAATCAGACGGTGAAAACATCCGGTTGGCTGGAGTACGCGCGGCTGATGCGTTTGGCTAACGTGTTCACGGCGATTGCGGACCCGTTAGCCGGGTGGCTGGTGGTAGGCGGTTTTGTCGCGGGCGAACCGGTCTGGACAGTGTCGGCACTGATGGCGGTGTCGGCTTGTTTGTACACGTCGGGAATCGTGTTCAATGATTGTTTCGATTACGAACGGGATTTGCGGGAACGGCCGGAGCGTCCCTTGCCAAGGGGCGAGATTCAGGTGAACAGGGCGTGGTGGCTGGCCGGTGCGTTGATGGCGGCGGGAATCGGGTTGAGCGTGTTGGCGGGACCGGTGGCGTGGGGCACGGCGGCATTCTTGGCGGCGATGATTTTTTTCTACAATGCCTGGGCCAAACAGTATGCAGGGCTGGGGCCGTTGACGTTGGGAGTGTGCCGGTTTGCGAATTTCTTTTTGGGGATGCGAGCGTTGCCGGAGAAGCTGTGGATCGCGCCGGTGGTGTTGGGTGTGTATGTGATGGCGTTGACGTGGATCGCGCGCAGCGAGGTGACGCGACCGGCCTTGCGCAAGGTGGTGAAGCAGATGTTGCTGGGGATCATCGTGCTGGATGCCTTGCTGGTATTGTGGTCGCCGCTCGGGCCGCCGCTGGGAGCATTGGCCGTCGCGGTGTTGATCGTGCCGGCGGTGTTGTTGTCGCAGAAGTTGGCGATGACGTGAGGAGCAAGGAATGAACAAGCATGTGATTGTGTTGAACGTGGTGGGATTGGCGCCGAAGCATTTGGACCGGCCCGATCTGGCGCCGAACCTGTGCGCGCTGGCCCAGCGGGGAAAAGCATACCGGCTGCGGCCGAGTTTCCCGGCGGTGACGTGTTCGATGCAGGCGACGTTGTTGTCCGGCAAGCAGCCGTCGGAACACGGGATCATTGCCAACGGCTATTTCGACCGCGAGACGTTTGAAGTGAAGTTTTGGGAGCAACCGGCCGCGTTGGTGCAGGCGCCGCGACTTTGGGATTTGGTGAAGACGGCGGATCCGTCGGCGAAGACGGCGGTGTTGTTCTGGCAGAACTCGATGTTCATCAACTCGGACATCGTGGTCACGCCGCGGCCGCTGCACATGGACAGCGGGATGGTGCAGTGGTGTTACTCGAAGCCTGCCGGTTATTACGAGGAGTTGGCCGGTGAGATCGGGGATTTCAAGCTGCAACATTACTGGGGACCGGTGGCGGGACTGAGTTCGAGCGAATGGATTGCGAAGGCGGCACGGGTCACATGGCGGAAACATCGCCCCAACCTGATGACCGTGTATCTGCCGCACATGGACTATGCCGCGCAGAAGCACGGACCGGATTCGGAGGCCGCACAGCAATCGTTGAAGGAAGTGGACGGTCTCGTCGGTGAGATGTTGGAGGATTTCAAGGGCGCAACGGTCATGGTTTGCTCGGAGTATTCGTTGTCGCCGGTAAGCGGGGCGATTTTTCCGAATCGGATATTGCGGCAAGCGGGTTTGTTGCGGGTGCGTGAGATTGACGGCAGGGAGTATCTGGATTTTGAATTGAGCGACGCGTTTGCGATGGTGGACCATCAAGTCGCTCACATTTACTGCAAGCCCGGCAAGGTTGCAGCGGCCAGAGAGGCGTTGGCCGGTGCGCATCCGTTGGATTGGACGACGGTGGGGCATGAGCGGGCCGGTGAGTTGGTGGCCGTGGCGCCCGAAGGACGGTGGTTTGCGTACTATTGGTGGGAGGATTGGGTGAAGGCGCCGGAGTTTGCTCACTTTGTGGATATCCATCGCAAGCCCGGCTACGATCCGTGCGAGTTGTTCTTCAACTGGGGTCGCATGGCGCGGACGTTCAAACCTTCCACGGGCATCGAACCCGGCATGGTGAAAGGCTCGCACGGCAGGGCACCAGCCAATGACGCGAACGCGAACCATTGGGCCACGTTGATCTTGGATGAAACAGCGGCCAACATGGCGGAACGGGATTCGATTGTGGATTCGACGGAAGTGGCCGGTATCGTGATGGAGTTGCTTGCGGGTTGAGCCATCTGATATGAGAACCCGGCAAGGAGGTCGTGATCGTGCCGCTGGAAGCTTACGCGCAAAGATTTGTCGAACTGTTGATCGTGCCGTTCCACAACATGGACACCATGTGGGGAATCCTGCCTGTCTACACGTCGCTTGTTCTCGGTGAAATCTATGAGCGCAAGATTTCGTTCGGAATGGCGGTCTGCAATGGATTCGTCATGCTGTGGGCGGGACTGGACTGGGCGCGGCATTTGTCACAGGTGAGCATCTTTGGGTTCAAGGTATTGCCGTGGATTGTGACGGCTTGTTGCATCGGACTGGGCGTTTTCACGGTCGTGCTGGGTTTGCGTCGCAAGGACAAGTTTCTGGCCGAGATACTGGGGCACACGCGGTTTTCGTCCTATTTCATCATTCTGCTGTATCCGATGCAGGCCGGGTTGGTGAAATGGACCACCACATCCACCGTGGCGGTATTGATGTTTGCCGTTCCCGCATGGTTGGTTTTGTACGGCCTCGGTCGGCTGCTCAACAGGCTCATGAAGTGATTGGCCGAGCCGCTTGAGTGCACCGCGTGTTTTGGAGGGCGGGCACTCCTGTCGCATTGGCTGCCCGCCGTTGGTTCGGGGTGTGAACCATGGGCGCGGCGCGAACCCTACACGACAGGGATTCGCGCCCCACAACGATCCGCTGCGGGATTTTCCACTTGCAAAGGCGGGGTTTGGCCATAGAATCCCCACTCCTGCCACGGGTCAGACCGTGGCGGTCAACGTCTGAGCCTTGATCGGCAAGGACATAACAACAACAACACAAATCCCGTTCAATTGACGGGATGTCTTGTCTTCGGAGCCGGCAGGCTTTGCGGGCGGATGCAGTATCGGAGGACACATTGGCAAACATTACAGTCGCAGAATTGTTGGAAGCAGGGGTTCATTTCGGCCACCAAACGAAGCGTTGGAACCCCAAGATGAAGCGGTACATTTTCGCCGAACGCAACGGCATTCATATCTTTGACCTCAACAAGACCCTGACCCAGATCCAGGTGGCGTGCGGTTTCCTGCATGACATCATCACGGGCGGCGGGAACTTGCTGTTCGTCGGCACCAAGAAACAGGCTCAACTGGAACTGCGCGAAGCCGCCAAGCGCGTCAACATGCCCTACGTCGTTGACCGTTGGCTGGGCGGCACGTTGACGAACCTGCGCACCATCCGCAAAAGCGTGTCGCGGATGCGGGAGATTGACAAGTTGCTAGCCTCGGCCGACGCGGCACTTTTGCCGAAGAAGGAACTGGCCAAGCTCCAACGCGAGCATTTCAAGCTTCATCACAACCTTGATGGTATTGCCAACCTGGAGCGTCAACCCTCGGCCATGTTCGTCGTGGATATTCTCCGTGAGGAAATCGCCATCAACGAAGCGCGCCGTTTGGGAATCCCGATCATAGCCATCGTGGATACGAACGGCGATCCCGACCGGGTCACCTATCCGATTGCCGGCAACGACGACGCCATCCGGGCCATCAAACTGATCACCACTGTGATTGCCGACACCATCGCCGAAGCCCAAGCCGAAGTGTCGCGCCGCAGCATCGTCGTGCAACCCGCGGAACCCGCCGCCGTGCCAGCGCCCACTGTCGCCACCCCGGCGGAAGCGACGGTTCAGGCCTGATCCATTCCGCTTCACCGTCCTACAACCGACAAACGAAACACAGACACATGACAGCACAAACAGCACAGATAGATTCGCAACAAGTCAAAATGCTCCGCGAGAAAACCGGCGCCGGCATGATGGACTGCAAAGCCGCCCTGGTGGAATCCAAGGGGGACATGTCCGAGGCAGAGAAAATCCTCCGCAAAAAGGGGATTGCCATGGCCGGTAACAAGTCCGCCCGCTCCGCCAATGAAGGCTGTATTGCCAGCTACATTCATCATGGCAGCAAACTGGGAGTACTCGTGGAAGTGAACTGCGAGAGCGACTTTGTCGCCCGCAATGACGCCTTCCGCGAACTGGTCAAAGACATCGCCCAGCAAATTGCCGCGGCCAATCCCTCCTACGTGCGCCGCGAAGAGGTGCCGGCCGCCGTCGTCGAGGCAGAAAAGGAAATCTACCGGGCGCAGGTCAAAGACAAACCCGCGCCGGCCATCGAGAAGATCTGCGCCGGCAAGCTCGACAAGTTCTACTCCACCGTTTGCCTCATGGAACAGCCGTTCGTCAAAAATCCTGAGATCACCATCAAGGACCACATCACGGCCAAGATCGCCCAACTCGGCGAAAACATCGTGATCCGGCGGTTCACCCGCTGGCAACTTGGCGAGACCATCGCCGCGAAGTAGCTTCGCCAACGCCCGCGTGCTCCCACACGCGGGCGTTTTTGCATCCCAACCAGACGTTCCTGCGAGGAGTCCGACAACATGAGCCAACGCGCGAGAAAAGAAAAACCGAAGTATCGGCGAGTGATGCTCAAACTTAGCGGCGAAGCCCTGCTCGGCAATCGCGGCTACGGAATCTCACCGGAAGTATGCGAGCGCATTGCCCAGGAAATCCGCGAGATTCGCGCCCTCGGCGTGGAGCTGGCCGTGGTCATCGGCGGCGGCAACATCTTTCGCGGCATGGCCGGGGCCAAACACGGTCTCGACCGCGTGACCGGCGATTACATGGGAATGCTGGCCACCGTGATCAACTCGCTGGCGCTGCAGGATGCCCTGGAAAAAGCCGGTGTGGATACGCGCGTCCAGTCCGCCATCGAAATGCGATCGGTTGCCGAGCCGTTCATCCGACGCCGGGCGGAGCGGCACTTGGAAAAGGGACGGGTCGTGATTTTTGCGGCCGGCACGGGCAGCCCGTATTTCTCGACCGATACCACCGCCGCGTTGCGTTCCAGCGAAATGCGGGTGGAAGTGTTGATGAAAGCCACGAAGGTGGACGGCATCTACACCGCTGATCCGATGAAAGATCCCAAAGCCAAACGATACAGCCGCCTCACCTACATGGATGCCTTGAAGCAACGCCTCAAAGTCATGGACAGTACTGCGTTCAGCCTGTGCATGGACAACAAGATACCGATCATTGTTTTCGACTTGTTCAAGCCCGGCAACATCAAGCGCGTCATTCTTGGCCAAAGCATCGGCACGATCGTCAGCGAGTAGCCGGTGGTGCCGGCAACCTCGCCGCCTGTTCCATTCGACTCAGAAGCTCCTTGGCGTCCAGATACTG
>CAZEQV010000179.1:1905-7384 GCA_964514435.1 uncultured Verrucomicrobiota bacterium | reverse complement strand
GCCAACATTTGAGCTTTGAGAGTTGGATCATTCTCAGCGCTGATATTGGCCAACGCTTTGGTGACAGAGGCGGATTTCATTCGACCACAGTATGGCCGAGTGAGAACGGGTTGGTCAATCCGGCAGCAACAGGCGGCGGATTTCGGCGTGGTTGGCGGCGATGTAGTCGGCTCGGGCGGCTTGGAGCGCTTCGGCCGGCAGGCTGGTGGTCAGTCCGATGCAGGTCATGCCGGCCATCTTGCCGGCTTGGATGCCGAGCGCGGCGTCTTCGATGACGCAGCAGGCGCTGGGGCGAACGTGGAGGCGTTTGGCGGCCGTGAAATAGATTTCAGGATCAGGCTTGGTGAAGCGGATGTCTTCGAAGCCGACGATGGTGTCGAAGTGTGACCGCAGTCCGCTGATTTCCATGACGACATCAATGACCCGGTGGGAGCTGCTGGAGGCAACGCCGAGTTTGTAGCGCTTCTTCAAGTCCGGCAGGAGATCGTGGAGTTCGTGGAAAATGGGGCGCCGATCGCGGAGATACTGGAGAAAGTATTTGAGTTTGCGTTCGCCGAGATCGGCGAGTTCGTGGGGAAGTTTGTTTTTCTCGATGAAATCCTTGAGCAACGCCCGGTCGGATCGCCCGTAGTATTCGTGGAACACGATGCCGTGGTCGTGATTCTTGCCGAGTTCCTCGAACAGCGCCTCGAATGCTTTTTGATGGAGCGGTTCGCTGTCCACGATGACGCCGTCCATGTCGAAGATAATGGCGGAGAACTTCTTCATGAATCGTGGCGGTGGCGATGGACGATGATCTTGGCGGCGGGAGGATTGAGCAGCATGTTGAGCAGGATGCTGACGAGGCTGATGATCAGGGCGGCGAGGACCGATACCCAGAAGCCGTCAATATGGAACCCCGGTATGATCGAAGCGACAAGCCGCAGGAGAAGGGCGTTGATGACGAGGGTGAGCAATCCCAAGGTGAGGATGTTGATGGGCAGGGTCAACAGGATGATCAACGGGCGGAGGAAACTGTTGACGAGCGCGAGCACCACCGCGGCGGCGAGGGTGGCGTGGTTGGAGTCGAAATGAACCCCGCTGAGAATCTGGTCGGCCAACAACAGCGCCAGTGCGTTGATGGCGAACTTTGTCAGGACGATGAGAAATTGTTTACCCATGCGCGAGAGCTTGCGTGCAAGCGGCCCGGTTTGTCAATCGCCGCGAGGACGGTCAGATCTTCCACTTGACGCTGCATCCGATGGCGTGCGTGACGGGATTGGCGACGGGTTTGCCGTTCAGCAGCGACTCGATCGCGTTGCGCAGGTCGCGCGAATGAACTTTCTCGGGATGCTGCCAGTTGTCGTCTATGCGTCCGATGTAGCACAGCTCGCGGTGGGCGTTGAGGACGTACGCTTCGGGGGTGTATTCGGCGCCGTAGGCCCGCGCGGTGCGTTGGGTTTCATCGCGCAAGTAGGGAAAGTTGAACCCGCGCGCCTTGGCGCGTTTGATCATGTTGTCGAAACTGTCCTCCGGGTAGCCGGCGTCGTCATTGGGATTGATGGCGATGACTTGCACGGATTTGTCCGCGTAATCCTTCTGCAAGGCGATGATGCGGTCCTCGTAGGCGCGGGCGTAGGGGCAATGGTTGCAGGTGAAGATCAACACCAATAGCTTCTTGTCCGCAAACGAAGCCAGTGAGTGTTCCTTCCCATCCACGCCCGGCAATCTGAAATCAATCGCCTTTTGTCCCATCGCTGGTTTCTTCATGGTCGTCCTCGCAATACCTTTCCCGCCCAACTTCTGATCAAGCCTAAGCGTCGCGTTTCCAAACGTCAAGCGACCCGGTCTCTTTTCCACGTGACCGGGTGCGCGTGACGGCTATAATCCGCGCCCATGGCGAGTCCGACATCGAGCGAAGCCGCTTCGCAACTCACTCCGATGATGCAGCAGTACCGGCGGGTCAAACAGCAAATCCCACCAGACGCGTTGTTGATGTTTCGGCTCGGTGATTTCTACGAGATGTTTTTCGACGACGCCAAGACGGTGGCCGGTCTGCTGCATCTCACGCTCACGTCCCGCAACGGCGTGCCGATGTGCGGCATTCCGCATCACGCTTCCGAAACCTATATCGGACGGTTGCTCAAACACGGCCACAAGGTCGCCATCTGCGACCAACTCGAAGAAGCCAAACCCGGCAAGCTCGTCAAACGCGACATCACCCAGATACTCAGTCCCGGCACCCATTTTGACGCGCACCTGCTTCAAGCCGAACGCAACAACTTCCTGGCTGCCGTCTATCCGCTCAAATCCCGGTACGGTTTGGCGCTTGTGGATCTTACGACCGGTGACTTCAAGGTCACGGAACTCAAGTCGCCGGACCAACTCGCCAACGAACTGTCCCGTGTCCGTCCCGCTGAAATCATCGCACCGGCCGAGGAGGTCTTGCGGCTGAAATCGGAGATCTCCAACCCGGTCACGCCCCACGACGGATGGACGTTCGAGCCGGAGACGGCGTTTTTCACGTTGCGCGATCATTTCAAGACGCAATCACTGGACGGATTCGGCGCGGCCGGTCTGACGGCCGGTATCGGCGCGGCCGGTGCGGCCCTGCACTACCTCCAGCAATCACTGCGACGCGACACCCGTCACATCCATCGCCTCAGCGTCTATGATGTCAGCGACTACATGGTGCTCGACGCCATCACACAGCGGAACTTGGAGCTCTTGGAATCCCAACGGGGCGATCACCGTCACACGCTGGTGGGTGCGATGGATCGCACCAAGACGCCGATGGGAGCGCGGCTATTGCGCGACTGGATCACCCACCCGCTGTTGGAAGCCGACCGGATCCGCGCCCGGCAAGATGTGATCAGCCGTTTCTGCGACGAACCGCTGCTGCTTGCTGATTTCCGGGACCAGCTTGCCGGCGTTCGGGACATGGAACGGTTGCTGTCCCGGTTGAGCACGGGATCCGGCAATGCCCGCGATCTGGTGGCGTTGAAGGACTCGTTGTTGACGGTGCCGGCGATCAAGACGGTGCTGGCCGGTTTGCTGGCGCACCGTGAAGCCGCGTTGTTGCGGACGTTGTGTGAGCAAATCGTCGAACTTCCCGGCTTGGTGGAACACATTAGCCGCGCCATCGTGGACGCGCCGCCCAACGAATTGAAGGAGGGCGGCATCATCCGCGAAGGTTACAGTCCGCAACTGGACGAACTGCGACGGGCGGCGACCGACGGCAAGAACTGGATTGCCGCCCTGCAACAGCGCGAGATTGAGCGTACCGGCATCGGTTCTCTCAAGGTGCGGTACAACAACGTGTTTGGCTACTACATCGAAATCACCAAGTCGAATCTCGACAAGACTCCCCCGGATTACATTCGCAAACAAACCATCGCCACCGGTGAACGGTTCTACACGCCCGAACTCAAGGAAATGGAAACCAAGATTCTCGGCGCGGACGAAAAGGCAGAAGCGTTGGAGTACGAGCTGTTTCAAGAGGTGCGCGGGAAAGTGGAGGAACATTCGCTGGAGATTCAGCAAACCGCGGTGGCGTTGGCGCAACTGGATGTGTTGGCGGGATTGGCTGACCTGGCGAGGCACCAGAATTATTGCCGGCCAGAGATCACGCAGGGCGGACGCATTGAGATCAGCGATGGCCGGCATCCTGTGCTGGAGCAGACGTTGGTGGAGGAACGGTTCGTGCCCAACGACACGTTGCTGGACACGACGGAAAATCAGGTGTTGATCATCACCGGGCCGAACATGGCCGGTAAGAGCACCTACATCCGGCAAGTAGCATTGCTGACGTTGATGGCGCAGACCGGCTCGTTCATACCGGCGGCGAAGGCTTCCGTGGGAATCGTGGATCGGATTTTCACGCGGATCGGTGCCACCGATGATCTGTCGCGCGGGCAAAGCACGTTTCTCGTGGAGATGAACGAGACGGCGAACATCCTCAATAACGCCACCGGCAAGAGTTTGATTATCCTGGATGAAATCGGCCGGGGGACCAGCACGTTTGACGGGTTGAGCATTGCGTGGTCGGTGGCGGAGCACCTGCACAACGAAATCGGCGCGAAAACGCTGTTTGCCACGCATTACCATGAGTTGACCGAGATGTCGGCGACGTTGCCGCGCGTGAAGAATTTCAATGTCGCCGTCCGTGAATGGCATGACCAGGTCATTTTCCTGCACAAGATCCTGCCGGGCGGCACGGACAAGAGTTATGGAATCCAAGTGGCCCGGTTGGCGGGACTGCCCCGGCAGGTGATCGCCCGCGCCAAGGAGGTGTTGGCCAATCTGGAAGAATCCGAATTGTCCGCCGAAGGCAAACCGAAGATCGCCCAGTCAAAGAAGCCGGCCAAACGGCTGACCAAAAAGTCGCAGGTGAACGAAGCGCCACCGCAAATGTTTTTGTTTAGCGAGAAGAAGAAGTCATGAACGGCGCGGCCGTAGCGGTCCACGATGGGTGGTTCGAGCGTTTTTGCCGGGAAGCGGTGGTCAATTTGGCGTTTACCTGCTGCACGTTCCCTTATTGACAAATGGCACCGAGCGAGAGATGGATATGACGCGTTCTTTGCCTGCCGAAGAGATTTTGAAGGAGAAGCTTTCCGACGAGGAAACTGCAACCATTAAGAGCTTTATTGACCCGGCCACTGGCGCAACTCCGTGTAAATCGTCGGCATCGAGTGTGGAACGAGTTGTTTTTGTAGCTGACCCAATGATCACCCCATAAGCAAACAAGCAAACAGGAGAATGCATGAGAACACAAATAATGACGGTCGCTCAAACAGTCTTGGCGGTCGCGCTGGCGACCGCTGTCGGATGTTCGTCCACAGGGCGAAGCACTTCCACGAAGACATCCAGCTCGGTGGCCACACTCCAACAGCGGATCGTCACCGGGGAGCAGAACATAAATGCTGCCATTGCGTCCTTGGATGACTTGGTCAACAAGCCGCAACCGGATCTGCGTCCGCAGTACAAGGCGTTTTTGAATGCCTTGGCCAAGTTGGAAGACCAGATCAAGAAGGGCAAAGGCGAACGGGAGGCCATGAAGGCGCAGACAGAGGCCTATTTCGCAAAGTGGGAAGAGGAATCAAGGTCGCTTGAGAATCAACAGATCAAAGAAGCCATGGCCGCGCGTCGCGATGCAATCAAAGCGATGTTTGCCAAGATCAGAACGGAGTTCGAAGCCGGCAAGCCCTCATTTGAGTTGTTCATGAGGGATTTGCGGGAAATCAAGAAGGCCTTGGACTTCGATCTTACGGTCGGCGGTCTGAATGCGATCAAGCCGATCGTGGCCAAAGCGCAGAAAGAGTCGGCTGATGTCATCAAACGTCTCACGGTTATCCGTGGTGAACTCGACAAGGTGGCGGTCGAGATGGCTGCATCCGCGCCGGCCCAGAAGTAGTCCAACCATGTTTAGTTGTCGTGGGGGGGGCGAGGGCGCGCCACCACCCACCCGAGAATAAGATTAGGTGGTAAAAAAAAAAATGAC
>CAZEQV010000179.1:0-1895 GCA_964514435.1 uncultured Verrucomicrobiota bacterium | reverse complement strand
TCTGGGCCGCGGCCGGCCTTCTTTTTTTTTTTAATATTTTTTTTGTTTTGTGGGCGGGCCCCCGGCCCCCCCCCACGACACACTCTCGAAGCTGATTCGTGGATCACTAATATCCTGCCAGACCAAATGCTTGACTCAATCCTCAAGGACGGATCGGGGTGTAGGCGCCAAACGTCCTTCGTGAATGCTATGAAAACAATACACCGCTCCCTTTGTTGCTTCGTGTCCGTTGTGCTCGGTGCGCTTTTGATTGCGCCTTGTTTTGCCCAGAACGCCCCGCCGACACTGGAGGAACTTGCCAACACGATCCAGATTCTCGAACGGCAGGTGGAGATGCAGAAAGACCGCGTTGAGATGGTGGTCACCAAATGGAAGGCGCTCGATGAACAGATGGAGCGGCGAATCGAGCGGGTTGTGGAGACCGTCGTCCAATCGGCGGACTCCAAGGATTCCGGCACCAAAGTGCTGAAGATCAAGGCGGACCTGTTCGATGGGTTGCTGAAGCAGATTGAATTCCTCAACCGCGAACGGGGCCAGCGGTTTTCCGCGATGTACCGGCCGTCATCATGGGCGACCAAGGAGGGACTGGCTGCTGACGTGGTGTGGTTGAACCAGCGAATTGAGAAGCGGATTGACCAGGCTTTGGCCGTCATCGCATCCCTGCCGGACGTTCAGGATCTTCCGAGACCAACCACCACTACGACCACATACAGCGGTGGGTACACCTATTCCTCAACCGACACGGAGTACCAGCACAAATGGCAGATGCAGGGGCAGAGCAAAGTTCTAAGGGAGAAGGCGGTTGCTCGTCTCAAAGCAGGCGTGGATAGATTGCGGCGCGGCCGGATGGAGTTGGAACGCGCCTTCAACGCTGCCCGCACAGAGGAGGGGCGCGCGTTCGTCAAAGAAATGATCCAACTCGACGATGCTTTGGTCGCCAAACGGGAGGGTCAGATTGAAAACGCGCTCATGAATCGGTCACCGGGCCGCAAGACACTGAGCAAGTCTTCGGCGGACGGGTTGGTGGAGATGGTGGCGAATAATCGCCTCAGCAATCAACGCGACCAAAGCGAATGGATCCGCCTCAAGAACGAGCGTGAACTCAATCGCCAACAATTGAACAATCTGGAGAGTCGGCTGGCCAACTGCCGCGCCGCCTATCAACAAATGGTGCCGGTGCCGGCGGAACCCAGGAAGCCCTGAAGTATCGCTAACCCGCAGTTGCGGCAGTCTGCGTCAAGCAACAGGAGCGTTGGTAAAACTGAGCAATTTTGTGACTCGTCCCATTCTAAAAGATTTGCCAGTGGATCAGCGGGAGGCTCGACGGCAAGAAGCTGTTAACGAATGTGTGGCGGGATTGCAGATTGCCAAGTAGAGATCAATCACTTGCCATCCTGTGTGCCCGTCAGACCCAACAATTTGAACGTATGAGAATCTGACGACAGACCATGACACTCTGGCAAGATGTGATCTCAAGATGATCAAGACCTTTTCCAACCTGACCATCGCTCGGAAACTGCAAGTAGGTGTTGGTCTGGCCGCAGGGCTGGTCTTGGGATTGACGGTCTGGTTCAACTACCGCACCGGCCGGTCACAACTTGAAGAGCAGACCAACGCCAAGGCGATGTCGCAAATTCGCGCCGCCGCCCGCAAAGTGGACGACTTTATAGCGCGCATGGGCATGTTGCCGCGCAGCACGGCCAGCCGCCAACAGGTTGTGGGACGTGAACCTGATCCCGGCATGGTTTCCTTGATGGCGCAACTTCTCGCGCAGGTGCCGGCGGATGAAGTGTATGGGCTTGCGATGGCGTTCGAGCACAAGCACTGGCAGGAAACCAATTCGATGCCGTGGGTGGATCGCAAGAGTTGGCCGAACCCGGTCAAGCTGGAATACG
>CAZEQV010000178.1:0-7396 GCA_964514435.1 uncultured Verrucomicrobiota bacterium | reverse complement strand
CAGCAGGCCGGGAATGAGGTGCGTGTTGGCCGTCAATATGCGGGTTATGTAGGCGAAGCGTTGCGCGAGAGCGGTTGGCGGACGGATTGGCGGGCGCCATCGCGGTTGACGGATACACCTACGGTAACGTTGCCGGAGGGGTTGCGTCCGTATCAGCAAGATGGTGTGCGGTGGATGTGTTTTCTGGGCGACAACGGGTTGGGGGGTGTGTTGGCCGATGACATGGGGTTGGGCAAGACGGTGCAGGCGTTGGCGTATCTGACAACGCGACCGGCCGAGAAACCGTCGTTGGTGGTTTGTCCGAGCAGTTTGCTGGTAAATTGGGAGGTCGAAGCTGGTAAGTTCGCGCCGGGGCTGCGCGTTTTGCGGCTGGAGGGAAGCGACCGACATGATGCGTTGGGGGAATTGCGGAGCCATGATTTGGTCATCACCTCCTACGCGTTGTTGCGGCGGGATGTGGGCCGGTACGCGAACGTGGAGTTTGACACGGTGATCTTGGACGAAGCGCAACAGATCAAGAATCGGATGAGCCAGACGGCGCAATCGGTGAAGTTGCTGAAATCAGCGCGGCGGTTTGTTTTGACGGGCACGCCGATGGAGAATGCGTTGGGTGATTTGTGGTCTATCTTCGATTTTCTGATGCCGGGATACTTGGGATCAGCCAGAGAGTTTACGGAGCGATACGAGACGCCGATTGCGAAGCAGAATGATGCCGGTGCGTTGCGACGATTGCGGCAGCGGTTGCGGCCGGTTGTGTTGCGTCGGTTGAAGGAGGAAGTGGCGAAGGAATTGCCGGCGCTGATCGAACAGACGACGCCCTGCGAACTGAGCGCGGAGCAGAAACAGGTGTATCAAGCGATTTTGGAGGAGGGACGACGCGAGGTGTTTGCGGAGACGGAGGCTGGCCGGCAGCGGATGTTGGTGTTGGCGACGTTGCTGCGGTTGCGGCAGGTCTGTTGTGATCTGCGGTTGTTGCCCGCTGTGACCGGCAAGGATTGGCGGGAGCCTTCAGCGAAGTTGGAGACGTGCCTGGAACTGATTGAGGAGGCGATTTCGGGTGGGCATCGGGTGATTGTGTTCAGTCAGTTTGTCCGTCTGTTGAGGTTGGTGAAGGAGACTTTGGAGGCCGGCAAGATTGGGTGCGCGTTCCTGCACGGTCAGACAATAGACCGCGATGCAGAGGTGCGGCGGTTTCAGGAATCGAAGAAGTTGCCGGTATTCTTGATCAGCTTGAAGGCCGGTGGGGTGGGGTTGAACGTGACCGGGGCGGATACAGTCATTCACCTTGATCCGTGGTGGAATCCGGCGGTGGAATCGCAGGCGACAGCGCGAGCGCACCGGATCGGTCAGACGCGAGTGGTGACATCGTACAAGCTGATCGCAGCCGGCACCGTGGAAGAGAAGATCGTGCGAATGCAGCAGCGGAAGCGAGAGTTGGCGGCTGACGCGTTGGCCGTTGACGAAGGTTTCGTCCGGAAGCTCTCGGCGGAAGACTTACGTGAACTGCTGGGGTAGGAGAGCCTTGCGGGCGAATCTTGCAATCAACGGTTGGGGCGAATAGCCTGCCCGCCCGATGAACGGTTGTTTTCAAGTTGTCGCCACCGATCCGCACACGGCTGCCCGTGCCGGCAAGCTGGTGACCCGGCATGGCACAATTGAGACACCTGTGTTCATGCCGGTCGGGACGCAAGGAACGGTCAAGTGCATGACTCCCGAGGAACTACGTTTGTTAAATACGCAGGTTGTCTTGGGGAATACCTATCATCTGATGATTCGTCCCGGCTTGGATCTCATTGCCAAGGCTGGCGGGCTTCACAAGTTCATGGGATGGGATGGGCCGATCCTGACCGATAGCGGGGGTTTTCAAGTGTTTTCCCTGGCTAAACTGCGAAGGATTACGCCCGACGGCGTGGAGTTTCAGTCGCACGTGGATGGCGCGAGTCTGTTTCTTGGACCTCGGGAAGCGATGCAGGCGCAAGCGGTTCTGGGCAGCGACATTGCGATGGCGTTCGACGAGTGCGCGCCGTGGCCTTGCGACCGAGAATACGCTTGCAGAAGCGTGGACCTGACCCTAGAGTGGGCGTTCCGTTGCCGCGCCGAAAAGCGTGACGACGGGAATTTGCTCTTTGGAATCGTGCAGGGCAGTGTGTTCCCTGATTTGAGGGAGCGATGCGCCCGCGAACTTGTGGCGATGGAGTTTGACGGCTACGCCATCGGCGGCGTCAGCGTCGGCGAACCGATGACGGAGATGTTGGCGCAGGTGGATATGAGCGCGCCGCACTTGCCGGCTGGCAAACCCCGGTACGTCATGGGTGTTGGCACTCCGCAACAGTTGCTGGAGATGGTGGCGCGTGGGGTGGATATGTTCGACTGTGTGTTGCCGACCCGGTCAGGTCGCAACGGGCGGGTATTCACGGCAACGGGGTCGTACCCGATCAAGAACGCCTGTTACCGGGAAGACTTCGGGCCGTTGGAGCCGGGATGCGGGTGCTATGCCTGCCGGCGATATACGCGGGCTTACATTCGGCACCTCTTTTGGGCCAACGAGATACTTGGACTGCGGTTGATGACGTGGCACAACCTGCACCTGTTCCTCAACCTGCTTCGGCAGGCCAGATCGGCCATCGTGGCCGGGGCATTTGAAGATTTCCGGCGGGATCGCGTGTCTCGCTACAACGAAAAGGATGAACCAGATGACAATGTTTGATGTGATCGCGATGGCGCCGCCCACCCCGGCCGGTACGGAGCCGAACCCCACCGGTTCGCTGCTGCAGATGATTCTCATGTTCGGCACACTGGGCGTGATGTTTTACTTCCTGCTCATTCGACCCCAGAGCAAACAACGCAAAGAACACGAGAACCTGCTCAAGAACATGAAGAGTGGCGACCGGATCCTCACTTCGGGCGGCATCTTCGGCATGGTCACCAATGTCAAAGATAAAACCGTCATGGTGAAGATTGCCGACAACGTCAAAGTCGAGATCGTCAAGAGCGCCGTCACCGCCGTCATACCCAAGTCCGCCGGCGAAGAAACCGAATCTACCAAGTAATCCCTCATCCTGCCCATGAACAAACAACTCACCTGGAAATTTGCTGTCGTAGCCGGCTTGATTGCGCTGGCCGTGTACTCCCTGATGACCAATGGCATTCGCCTTGGTCTCGACCTCAAAGGCGGCACGTCATTCCTGCTGCAGATGGATTTGTCCAAGACCGAAGCCATCAATCGCGGCCAAGTGCGGGAACAGGCCATTGAGATCATTGGCCGCCGCGTGGACCGTTTCGGCGTCGCCGAACCCAGCATCCAAGCCGTGGGCGATGACCGCATCCTGGTACAGTTGCCGGGTTTGGACGAAAAGCAACGCGAAGAGGCGCGCCGCACACTCGAACGCACGGCTTTCCTTGAATTTCGGCTCGTGCATGAGGACAACGAGCGGTTGCTGGCGGAGTCGGTGACGGACCCCAAGTTCACCGAGCCGGTTGGGTACACCAAGATGACCATCAAAGAAGTCCGCAACGGCGTCCCCACCGAGCGTTCCTATTATGTGAAGAAAGCCCGTGAGATGACCGGCAAGAACGTCTCTCGCGCTTATGTTGACTATGACCAGATTGGTCGGCCTTACGTGGCGATGAACTTCGACTCCGAAGGCGCGGCGCTCTTTGGCCGCATCACCACGGCCAACGTGGGCCGGCAACTGGCCATCATTTTGGACGGCGAACTCTACAGCGCACCGGTCATTCAGGAACCCATCACGGGCGGCAACTGCCAGATTACCGGCGACTTTTCCATTTCAGTGGCCACCCAACTGGCCAATGTTCTGGAGAATCCGCTCGAAGCGCCCGTCTCCATCGTTGAGGAACGCGGCGTGGATCCGTCACTCGGCAAAGATTCGATCCAAAGTGGCGTCCAAGCCACGATAATCGGCTCGTCCGCGGTCATTGTTTTCATGATCATCTTCTACATGCGGGCCGGTGTGATCTCCGTGTTGGCGGTCTTGCTCAACATGCTCCTGCTGCTGGGCGGACTGGCCGCTTTCAAGTTCACCCTCACCTTGCCGGGTCTGGCCGGCATCGTGCTCACCGTCGGCATGGCGGTGGATGCCAGCGTGCTCATCTTCGAGCGCATCCGTGAAGAGCTGGCCGCCGCCAAAACGCTGCGCGCCGCCATCGTGGCCGGCTTTCAGCGCGCGTTCATCGTCATCTTCGACTCCAACTTCACCACGATTCTCACCGCCCTTATCTTGATATGGCTGGGAAGCGGTCCCGTGCAAGGGTTCGGCGTGACGCTGACGCTGGGTCTCATTGCCAACCTTATTGCCGCCGTGTTTGCCACGCGATTGATCTTCGATTGGATGCTCAACCAAGGCTGGATCACCTCGTTCAAGACGATCAAGATTCTCGGCAACACGGCCATCAACTTCCTCGGCATCCGCCGCATAGCATTTGGGATTTCCTGGGCGCTGATCATCGTCGGCATGGTGGTGTTCTTCCAACGTGGCGGCGGCCAGGTCGGCAAAGGCGCCGTCTATGGCATTGACTTCACCGGCGGCGACATGCTCGCCATCAAGTTTGCCCAAAAGGTGGATTCCACCGCGATTCGCCAGACGCTGGAACGCAACGGCATCACCGACGCGCTCATCCAGTATCAAAGCGAACACGCCGGCGGCGACGAAGTGCTCACCTTGAAACTGCCCGAAGGCGCAAGCGAGAAGGTGACCGACGCGCTGCAGGGGGCATTCCCTCAATCCGGCATGACCGTGATTGGCACGGACCGCGTTGGCGCCGGCATCAGCAAAGAATTGCTCCGGCAAGGCGTGTACGCGCTGTTGCTGGCCATCCTGGGCATTGCCATCTACATCGCCTTTCGCTTTGGCGAAATGGCCTACGGTCTCGGAGCGGTCGTTGCGCTCGTCCACGATGTGCTGATGTGCATCGCGTGGTTCTGCCTCACTGGGCGAACCTTCTCCTTGCCGGTCGTGGCGGCGATCCTGACCATCATCGGCTATTCCATCAACGACACTATCGTCGTCTTCGACCGGATCCGTGAAAACCGCCGGCTGTCCGGTGGCAAGATTCACTACTTTGACCTCATCAACCAATCCATCAACCAGACGCTCTCCCGCACGTTGCTGACGGCGGGCACCACGCTCATCTCGGCGTTGGCGCTCTACATATTTGGCGGACGCGTCATCAATGACTTTGCGTTCATGTTCACCGTGGGCGTGATCACCGGCACCTTCTCCTCGATCTACATTGCCAGTCCGATCGTGCTCTGGTGGCACCGCCACGAAGGACGCCCCAAGGCCGCGACCCGCAAACCTGAGCCTGTCAAAGCGTAAGCCGGTCAGGGAGCGTCCATGCCGAAACGCTGGGTCATCGCGGAACCTGACCCGGTGTTGAGCGGAACGCTGGCCGGTGCGCTGGGAATGCCGCTCGCGCTGGCGCAGGCGTTGATCAATCGCGGGTTCACCGACGTGGATTCGGCGCGCCGGTATCTTCAGCCCCAGCTCCGCGACCTGGCCGATCCGTTTCTGTTGCCCGGCATGGCCGCCGCCACTGATCGCATCCAACACGCGCTGTCCCGGCGGGAAAAGACTGTCATCTACGGCGACTACGACGTGGATGGCATCACGGCCAGCGCGATGCTTCAGTCCGTTTTGAGCCGGGCCGGCGGTGTCGTGTCCAACTTCCTGCCGCACCGGATGGACGAGGGGTACGGACTCACGGAGGACGCACTGGCCCGGTGCGCGCGCGATCACCGGCCCGGCTTATTGATCGCCGTGGATTGCGGCACCGGTTCGGTGAAGGAAATCGCCGAGCTTCGCCGCCAGGGCATCGCCGTCATCGTGGTGGATCATCACGAACCCGGAGAGGCCCTGCCGGATGCTGTGGCGTTGGTGAATCCCAAACTCGCGGAGCGCGCCACGACAGAGTTCGCGTCGGTGGGGCTGGCGTTCAAGCTGTGCCACGCGCTGTTGAAGCGGGACGCGGCACTGGCCGGCCAGATTGACATGCGGGAGTATCTGGATTTGGTGGCGATTGGGACCGTGGCGGATGTCGTGCCATTGACCGGTGAAAATCGGATTCTGACCCGTGCCGGGTTGAAGAAGGTGCCGGACACCGGGCGGGTGGGATTGCGGTCCCTGATGAACTTGGCCGGGGTTCGTGGCGATGTGACGCCGTACGATGTGGGATTCATGATTGGTCCGAGGTTGAACGCGGCCGGCAGGCTGGGCGACGCGATGGCCGCGTTGGAGTTGTTGCTGACCGCCGATGAACAGCGGGCCGGTGAGCTGGCGCAGGTGTTGCACGATCACAACGCGGAACGTCAGCAGGTGGAAAAGCGGATGTTGGAGGAAGCGTTGGCGATGGCCAGCGAGCGCGATTTGACGCGGGAGCGAGTGTTGGTGCTGGCAAAAGAGGGCTGGCATCCGGGCGTGGTGGGCATCGTGGCGTCGCGGGTGCAGTCAGCGTTCAGCCGTCCGGCCGTAGTGATCGGAGTGGAGGATGGGGTGGGAAAAGGCTCCTGCCGGAGTGTGTCGGGATTTTCGGTGGTGGATGCCTTGCGTCACTGCGATGCGTTGTTGGAGCGTTGCGGTGGGCATGACATGGCCGCCGGTCTGACGGTGAAGGCCGGTAATGTAGAGGCATTGCGGGCAGCATTGAACGATTATGCGAAGGATCGGCTATCGGATGAAGATTTGGCGCCGCGGCTGCGGGTGGATGCGTGGGTGAGATTGGCAGATTTGGGTGATGACTTTCTGGCCGGGATGGAGAAGTTCGAGCCATGCGGACCGTCGAACCCCTCGTTGGTGTTCGGGGCGCGTGGCGTGCACTTGGCCGGTCCGCTTCGGGTGCTGAAGCAGAAGCATCTGAGGTTTCCGGTCACGGATGGCGCGGAGACTTTGGATGCGGTGTGGTGGCGACCCGGTGCGCTGGAGTTGCCGGGGAAAGTTTTTGACATCGCGTTTTCGCCAGAAATCAACGAATATCAGGGCGTGGAGAGCGTGCGGTTGAATGTGCGAGATGTGCGGGCGGTTGGCTGATGAACCGGTAGCATCATGGCGATATTGCTGATCATTTCGATTCTGTTGCGGGTGGCGGCATTTGTGTGGTCGGTGGTGTTGATTCGCCGGCTGCGTGATTGGCGGTTCAGTGTGTTCGCGGTGATTGTGCTGATGATGGCGGTAAGGCAGATCATCACGTTTGGCACGGCATTCGACCGTTTGAGCTGGGAGTTGAAGCTTTCGCCCGTGGGACATTTCGAGGAACTTCTGGCGGTGGCGATCTCCGGGCTTTTGCTGCTGGCCATTGTCCTCTGGGGACGGATGTTGGAGGAATCGCGCCGGAAATTGGCGGTTGCTTCGGAGGAGGAGAAGCGGTTGCGAGAATTGTTCGA
>CAZEQV010000177.1:0-7402 GCA_964514435.1 uncultured Verrucomicrobiota bacterium | reverse complement strand
TTTGATTGGTTTTGGTTCCATCACCCAGGGCATGGCGGCATTCTTGGCGGCCTGCGTCAAGGTGAAGCTGAACATCCTTGTCTCAGGCGGCTCCGGTGCTGGCAAGACCACCCTGCTCAATGTGCTTTCGTCCTTCATTCCGGAAGGCGAACGAGTCGTCACGGTCGAGGACGCGGCGGAAATCAAACTCTATCAGCCGCATGTCGTGCGTCTTGAGTCGCGTCCCCCCAACATTGAGGGAAAGGGCGAGGTGAAGATTCGCGACCTCGTCCGCAACTGTTTGCGTATGCGTCCCGATCGCATCGTGGTTGGCGAAGTGCGTGGCGGTGAAGCGCTCGATATGTTGCAGGCAATGAATACCGGTCACGAAGGATCACTTTCCACGATTCACGCCAACACGCCACGCGACGCGCTGGCCCGGTTGGAGACAATGGTCATGATGTCCGGTATGGATTTGCCCTCGCGCGCGATTCGCGAGCAAGTGGCCTCCGCTGTGCATCTGATTGTCCAAGTCTCACGTTTGTCGGACGGCAGCCGCAAGGTTGTCAGTGTCAGCGAGATTCAAGGCATGGAAGGCAATGTCATCGTGATGCAGGACATCTTTGCCTACCAACAAAAAGGTGTGGGCGAGGGCGGGAAAGTTCTCGGTCAGATGCAGGCGACCGGCATGGTTCCGAAGTTCATTGACCGTTTCAACTCGGCCGGACTGCATTTGCCGGCGGAGATTTTCAAACGTCCGATCGGTGAGTCGCGCTAAATGAACGACACGCTCATTATCATCGGGATTCTGGCGACTGGCACGGTCGCGTTGCTGGTGTACGGCATCTACCAAGCCGCCACGCGGCGCAAGACAATCCTCGCCGACCGTGTGGAGGCCTACACTTCGCTCGAGGAAGAAGCGGCCATTGCTGCCGATGCCGAACTCCATCAAGCCAGTCCTGTCGCGCGATTCATGAACATGCTGTTGGGAAGGGGTTACATTGAGAGCCTCGAACGCGACTTGGCGGGCGCCGATATACCCATGCGTCCCGCCGAGTATATCTTGTTGCGATTTGTTCTGGCCGGTTTGGGGTTTCTGTTGGGACAATATTTTTTTGGCTTTCTTCACAGTGGGCTTGCTTTGGCCTTGTTCGGGTTTTTCGTGCCGGCGTTGTTCGTCAAATTTCATGAAAGCCGCCGCAAGACCAAGTTCGTGAGGCAGTTGGCAGACGCTTTGATGCTCCTCACGAACTCTCTCCGGTCGGGTTACAGTTTCCTCAAAGGGCTGGAATTGGTTGCCAAAGAGATGGACGACCCGATTTCCAAGGAGTTGGGACGCATGCTGCGCGAAGTCAGCTTGGGCGCGAAAGTGGAAGACGCCCTGCTCAACATGGGCAAACGTGTCAACAGCGCCGACTTGGACATCGTTATCAGCGCGTACCTTGTGCAAAAGGATGTGGGCGGAAACCTTACCGAAATCATGGATACTGTGGCGGCGACCATTCGCGAACGGCTCAAGATTCAAGGAGATATCCGCGTCCTCACCGTGCAGGGCAAGTTGTCCGGCATGGTCGTGGGTTTTCTGCCGCTGGGTCTGTTTCTGTTTTTCCTCCTGAAGATGCCGGACTACTTCAAGATCATGTTTGAACCGCCGATGGTGAGTTTCTTTGGCGGATTCGAGTTGCCGTTGGGCGCGGTCATTTTGCTGGCGGCGCTCACCCTCCAGTTGATTGGCGGATTCGTCATCTACAAGATCATTTCAATCAAAATCTAAGCCATGCTTATCATTATCATCGGCAGCATTACATTGTTTCTGACGATCATTCTCTTGGTTGTCGGACTTTACCGGAGTTCATCCAAGTATGCCGTTGAGCAACGTATCGAACGCATGCAGGCGGCCGATGCGGAAACGGTGGAGGAGGAACTAAGCCGTCCCTTTGTGGAACGCGTGTTGTTGCCCATCGGCGGCAACGTGGCCAGGTTGTTTCGCGGTTACACCCCCGAAGAGATTTCCGAACGCACGGAAAAACGCCTGATCATGGCCGGGATGCATCCGCACTGGTCAGCCACTCAACTTCAAGGTGTATGCCTGATCAGCACAGCCGCCACCATTTTGATTGTGGGCATGATGCTCATCTCTTTTGGAATGGTGCCGGGTGGAAGGCTCCATCTCAATGACCCGATCAATCTGCTGTATCTCCTCATTGCTGCCGCGGCCGGGTACACCATCCCGCAATTCTTCATCAGCAAGAGGATACAAGCCCGGCAGGAAGGAATTCTGCTCACGCTGCCCTATGCGATTGATTTGCTTTCCATCAGTGTCGAGGCGGGGATGGGGTTCGACGCTGCCGTCGGCTACGTCATGCGCAAGATCAAGGGGCCACTGGCGGAGGAATTCGCCAAGACGCTTAACGAGATCCGCCTCGGCAAACCGCGTCTCGAAGCGTTGGAAGAACTGGGCCGTCGCACCGGAGTTGAGGACCTTCGCACCTTTATCACCGCGGTTGTTCATGCCTCGCGCATGGGCGGCAGCATCACCAACACGCTGCGCGTGCAATCGGAAGCCATCCGTGTGCGCCGCCGGCAACGTGCCCAGGAACAAGCCATGAAAGCGCCCGTGAAGATGGTGTTTCCCCTCGTATTGTTCATCTTCCCGGCCTTGTTCGTTGTGATTCTCGGACCGGCGTTTATGTCCATCATGAAGCAACTCTGATTGAGGCGATCACATGGTATTGGTCAACGCCACAAAGAGGACAGTGATTTCCGGCAAGTGCCGGTTTGCGAACTCTGTATTCAAACGCATGGTCGGCTTGCTCAACCGCAAGGCATTGGCTCAGGGCGAAGGATTGCTGATTGATCGTTGCTACGGCATTCACACGTTCGGGATGCGGTTCTCCATTGATGTGTTGTTTCTCGACAAGGATCTGTGCGTCATTCGCGCCGTGAAAGCCATCCCGCCGTTCCGCACGGCCGTGGTTAAGAAAGCCGTGTATGTCCTGGAATTGCCGGTAGGCTCCATCGAACAGTCGCGAACCGAACCCGGTGACCAGATTCACATCCGTGCTACGGAAAAGCCCGCCACGGAAAACCACCCCGCACCGGTACCGGTACGCTCCACGGTTTAACGCCGTGCCAGATACTCGGCCGCCAACCGGCAATATTTCTCGGCCCAGCCCCGGATCTGCTCCCGTTCGCACTGTCCCAGTTGACTGACGACTTTGGCTGGCGACCCGTACACCAGTGAACCATCGGGCACCAGCAGTCCTTCCGTCAGCAACGCCCCGGCTCCGACAATGCACTGGCGGCCCACATTCACCCCGTTCATCAGGATTGCCCCCATTCCCACCAGTGTTTCATCGCCAACCACGCAGCCGTGCAAAATGGCGCTGTGGCCGCACGTCACGTAGTTGCCGACCACGCAGGCGTGTTCATCGGCCACGTGACAAATCGTATTGTCTTGGATGTTGGTGTGATGACCGATCTCGACACGGTTGATGTCGCCGCGCAGCACGCAGTTGAACCAAACACTCGACGAATCGCCCACTTTCACATCGCCAATCAATCGGGCGCCGTCGGCAATGAAGGCATCCGTTCCCAGCCGCGGAGATTGTCCGCCATAACTCAAGCATCCATTCATGCCGGGATTGTTATGTTCCACTTGCAAAATGCAAACTACATTTGGAAGATAAGGCCGGTATGGCAGACCACCCACAATCAACCGCCGCCGCCCGGATCATTGTTCGCATCGGTGAAGACATGAACTGGTGGCTTGATCGCCAGGAGGATGAACTCGACTCCCGGGCGCCCCGGTTGGGATTGGTGGATCCCAGACAGATCGATTATCTGCTTGAGCAATTTGATGAGTACCGCAGCTACGGTCTGTCGCGCAAACACTGGCAGTCTGCGTTTCATTTTTACGAAGTTGAATCCGAGATCGAAGATGGCTGCCTGCGTCTTTGCCGCGTCCAGTCTGACTCCTTGGAAGGCGGCGCACAATTCTTCGCCCTGCCGGCGCTGGATGAGGAAGGGCAGGGGCCGTACTGCGATTTTCTTGACGCCTTGACGGCCGCGCGTGTCCGGTACCTCAACGCCACCCACCACTACGCCCGCGATTGCACCGTCGCCGAACTCAACGACGAACTCGACGCAGTGGATCGGGACCGGTATTTCAGCGATGAGGATATTCATGCCTTCGAAGAGATTAACGAGATCCTCCAATGGAGCCCCGCTGAATGGGACGACCCTGCCAATTCAGGCGTCTGATCCTTGCCGGGGCGCTGGCGTTTGCTTTGAGTGATGCCTCACAATCACAAACCACGACCGATGCCGCCAACGATTGGCAGGCGCTGCAACCGCAGCACGAATCCGTCACCCGCGCCGAGTTCGAGCGGCTCCTGTTTGCACTCTACAATCCGACCGGCTCGATCACCAATTTTCTGACCTTTGCCACCAACGCGGTCGTTGTGTATTCGTCGGCGGCAAAAACCAACCCCCCGCTTTATCAGCTCCGGTTTGGAGCTGCCAACAAACCCGCTGTGGCGATCCACGCTGCCGGCTCGACCAGCAACTTGCCCCTTGCCGGATTGCGTATTGCGCTCGACCCCGGCCACATCGGCGGGGAGTGGGGGCGAATGGAAGAACGGTTCTTCGTGCGTGGCACAGATCGTCCCGTTCAAGAGGGCGTCCTCAACCTCATCACCGCGAGACTCCTCAGGCAAAGACTCCAGTCTCTCGGTGCCTCGGTCACTCTGACCCGCGATAACTTTGAGCCTGTCACCAGTGCTCGTCCCGAGCAATTCCGACAACAAGCCCGCGAGACGATTCTCGACAACGTCGCCCTGTTCGATGTCTTTCCGCCCGTCGAACGCGAAGCGGCCATGGCCGACGCGATTCGCAGACGACAAGAAATACTTTTCTTCCGGCAGTCTGAAATCGCCGCGCGCGCCCGTCTCATCAACGACCAACACAAGCCGCACCTCACCCTCTGCATCCATTTCAACGCCGTGGAATGGAACCATCGCTACGAACTGGTCGAAGACAACCGGCTCGTCGTGTTCATCCACGGCAACTACCTCGATGCCGAGTTGGACGATGACGCCCAAAAGTACCGGCTCTTCCACAAACTCCTCGAACGAACCCATCCCCTGGAGTTGTCCTTGTCCGAAGCCATCGCCGAGAGCTTGGCCAGCGCGACCGGGTTGCCACCGGTTGTGTACGGTCAAGGCAGCGGCGCGATCCGTTTCGGGCCAAATCCCTACATCTACGCCCGCAACCTGGCCGCGAACCGTCTCATCAACGGCCCTGTCATTTTTCTGGAGCCGTACTACATGAACAACCGCACCGAGTATCAACGCATCCAGATGGGTGATTACGAAGGACTCCGCGATGTGGACGGCAAGCCCCGCAAAAGCATCTACCGTGAATACGCCGATGCCGTTGCCGATGGACTCGTGAAATGGCGCGCCGCGCAACGCGTCCGTTAACGTCGCGGCGCGAGGCACTCCCGCAACTGCGCCAGTTTCGCCGAACGCACCGGCTCGGGTTGATCCCGATAGAGTTCGCTGGCCCACACCAAGCCCTGCCGGTCGCCCAGCTTCGCCAAGCTGGCCGCGATATGCTCCCGTGCCCGCGCTGATGCTTGCGGCCACGCCCGCCGCAACGGTGTCGCCGACGGCTTGCCCAATGCCGCCAAAGCGTCTTGCGCCGCGTACCGGACCGTCCACAATTCATCATCCAACAACGTCACCAAGGCCGGTATGGCTTTCGCATCACCAATCCGCCCCAATGCTTGGGCGGCCCGCAAGCGCACCGGCTCGTGTTCACTGCGCAAGGCGGCGATGGCCCGGTCATGCGCCTCGCGAGCCTTGAGATGCCCCAACGTGTAGAAAGCAGTCGCCACCGTTTTCTCCCGATCAAGCAACGGCAACACAACCGGTATGGCGTCGGTGGCGGTGGGGAATCGAGCCAGAAAATAACAGCACAGCCGCGCCACATCATCGTTCCTGGATTGCCGGATGCCTTCCGCCAACACCGAGGCGGCATTTGTGCCGATGTGATCCACCAGCTCCTCCGTGCGCGCCCGCACCATCACGCTGGGGCTGTCCAACCGGGTAATCAAATACGCCAGCGCGTTCGTGCCCTGCTGCTTCAACTCCGTCCACGCCGCTTCGGCTTCGCCCGGTTCATCACGAAGAGACCGGCGCAGCAACCGTTCGAGCGGATGCCGCGTGTCTATGTCCCGGTACGTGGTGGCCACCGAGCGAACCGATGGGGAAAAGGACGGTCGCGCGCGCGCAGGCTGCGGTTTGTGTTCGATGTCCAGACCGACGCCATACCACGGCTTCAACCACGCGATGTTGTTGGTTTGCCCCTGTGAATACACATCGGCGCCGCCCAAGTCCAGGAGCACGCCGATGGAACCGTACTCGCGGCGTCCCCCATCGTGACCGGCGGCTTGTGATTGTTTGGGATCGCGGCCCGCGTAGAAATCGGTACCGGCTCGATCCAGCAACAAGGCAAATGAATTGTTGATGGCCGACCCTTGCGCGGTGCTGACGGCCATGTACCGGTCGTGGCCGGCCAAATCGAGCAGCATTCCCACGCTGTAATCATGCGCGCCGCCCTGACAAATCGCGTGCGCCGTGTATTGATCATCGCCTTGATTGTCCCACAAAATACCGCTGCTCAAATGAATCCCGGCTCCTTGAGCGTATTGGTAGGCTTGATAGAAATCATTGCCTTCCGCATCCAGCAACATCCCGACTGCGTACCAGTAGCTCGCGCCCTGGCCATACACGTCCGCCACGTAACGGTCATCGCCCTTCAAATCCGTCAGCGTGCCGGTGCCCCCGCCGGTGAACGGACGCATCCCGAATCCGAATCCTTGCGACAAGGAAAAGTATTGTCCCGGCAACCACGGACATCGTTGTTTTCCACCAGCGAAATACAGATCGTTGCCGGCTTCTTCCAGCAGCAAGCCTTCACCCTCCACGCCGCCAAAACCTTGCGCCATCTGACTGGCGTGGTAGCGAGAATCTCCACCGCGCTGCCACAAGATGCCGTGTCCAAACAGACCGGCCCCTTGCGCGAAAGTTTCGGCTCGAAATGTGTCCTGGCCGCCTCCGTCCATCAACAAACCGTATCCATAGAAGCCGGCACCTTGGGAAAGATGATGAGCCTCGTAGAAATCATCGCCTTCCAGGTCCGCCAGAATCCCGACGCCGAAGATGCCGGTGCCTTGGGAGAAACTTCGGCGCGAGACGTAACGGTCATTTCCGGCCAGGTCAATCACGACGCTGACCGGTCGCCCCAACATGCCATTGGCTCCGCCCGCCGAGTTCTCATAGGTATCGTTCCCGCCAAGATCTATGATGAGAAACGCTTCCTCGGTGTACGTGTTGGGACCGGCTCCCCCGATGAACAC
>CAZEQV010000176.1:0-7408 GCA_964514435.1 uncultured Verrucomicrobiota bacterium | reverse complement strand
CCGACGAAGTCGTTGAGAAACGCGCTGATGCGGCGCACGTCGTAGCGGTGCGCGTACTGCGCCATCCAGCGCAATGCCTGCACGTTCTTCGGATGGTTGGCCGTCACGCGGCCCACCCGCTCGCCGGTCCCCTCGCGCGGCGGCTCGTAGAAATCGCCGCCAAACGCGTAGCCCCAGGTGAAGATCGCGTTGCCGCCGCCAAAGGCCCAGGGCAGGAGACCGATGCTCACCACGCGCCCCTTCTCGTCCACGCGAGTCAGCCGCGCGTTGTACTTGTCGAGTTCCTCGATCGTGGTCGGCGGACGGTCCGGGTCGAGACCGGCTTCGCGGAACAGCCGCTTGTTCCAGACCAGCGCGAAGTTCGGGTCGCTGCCCCACGGCAGCGCGTATGCGCGCCCGGCAAAGCGCGTCTCGCGCCAGCTCGGCAGCCAGAAGTCCTCTTCCGTCAGCCCGGCCTCGCGCACCAACGCCGTGATGTCCGTCAACGCCCCGCGCGCCGCCCATTCGGTGACCTGCTGGCCGTCCACAAACGTCACGTCCGGCGCCACGCCGCCCGCGATGGCCAGGAAGAGCTTCTGGCTGCTGGTCAGATCGTTGGAGGCATAGGTGAGCCGCACCCGGATCTGCGGGTGCGCCCGCTCGAACGCCGCCACGACCCGCTTCAAGGCCGCCGCGCGTTCGCCGCCGAAGGGATACCAACACGCGAGGGTCCGCAGCGTCGCCGGCAAGGAGTCCTCGCCCGCCCAGCCCGCCGCCGCCACGCCCCACAGCGCCAGCACTGCCATTCCCTTTCGCAAAGCCACGTTGCCGGTCGTCAGACCATGACGGGCCAAAACGGAACGCCACCGGGCAGCGAGCGGGTTCACCGTTGACTGCCCTTGAGATGTTGATCGAAAAACGCTTTCACGCGCTCGTCCTCGCCGGGGATCTTGCCCTTGAAACAAGTGCTGTGCGACAGACCGGGAATCTCCCAGTATTCGTGCGGCGCACCGGCCTCCTTGAGCTTCTCCACAAACAACTGCGATTGCGTGACGGGCACGACGTTGTCGGCCGTGCCGTGGATCAGCAGCAGCGGCGGCGCGTCCTTGCGGACATACATCACGGGCGAGCCGCGTTCCTGATCGGTCTTCTCGTCCTCCGTCAGCGGCTCGTTGTGCTTTTTGTCCCAGCGCTCGCCGCCCCAATTGTGGAAGTCAAACGCGCCGTAATACAACACGCCGGCTTGCACGGCGGACGAATGCGGACCGAGGCCGTCGTTGGCCGGTTCCAGCTTGTCCTTCGGTTGCGTGAGCGCGACCAACGCCGCCAGATGTCCGCCCGCCGACGCGCCGAGCACGCCAATCCGGTCGGGGGCAATCCCGTATTCCGCCGCGTTCTGGCGGAGGAAGCGCACGGCGGTCTTGCAGTCCTGCAGACATTGCGGGAAGGAGTCGGTCATGTTGCGGAGATAGCTGACGCCGGAGGCGGCCGGCGACACCCCGTGGTAGTCAATGACCGCCACGACATAGCCCCACGCAGCGATCTTCTCGGCAATGCCCACGTATTTGTGGCCGAACTTGTGGCCCCAGCCGCCACCGGGGATGATCAGCACCGCCGGCAACCGCTGGCTCGGTCCGGCCCCGGCCGGTATCCGCAACCACATCTTGTCCGTGCGGCCCTCTGGCAGGTACTTCACGCCGTCCAGTTTCCGCATTTCCTCGCTCCGCCCGATGGCCGGGCTGAAACCGAAAACCCAGATCAAACTGACCGCGAGAGCCAGATGTCTTGTCTTGGCGTCCAACTTCATGGTGAACCTCCTCATAATTGATTTGTGTGACGGCCGGGTGCCCGCCAATGTTTGTCGGCATAATCGAGGAACTGTTGCCAGTCATACCCGGTCAGGCCGTGTTTGCCCACGCGAATGTGGTAGCCGATGCAACCGTCATGCACCGGCGCGTTCACAGGCGGATGGTTGGTTTGCGTCAAGCCGGTCAGCCCGAACAACTGCCACGACGGCGCGGCATACACGCCGCCCAGGAACTCCGCCGGGTGGAGGGTGTAGGGGTCTTTGTCCGCCGCCGCGATGTACACCCGCCGTGGCGCGAGCAACGCCACCAAGTGGTGCTGGTCCACCGGCAAACCGTCAAACGTGTCGGTGTACCGGCGAAAGTTCGCGCAGAACCAGTAGGGGTAGTCCATGACAATCCGGCTGTAGCCGGGCCGGCCGCTCTTCTCCGCGACATACCGCGCCACGGCCGTGCCCAGCCCGCCGGACTCGTTGCAGATGACCAGCGCAAACCGTTCATCCTCCGCGCCGGCCACCAGCGCCGCCTTGCCGCTGCGCGAGTGGCCGACTACCGCAACGCGTTTTGCGTCAATGTCCTTGTCGGTCTCCAGATAATCCATCACCCGGCTCGCGCCCCACGCCCACGCGGCCAGTCCGCCCCACGCATCGCCACCCTGCGCCGGAAACAACCGCATCACGCCTTGATCGAAAACGTCCTGCCGGTCCGGCGACACGTCGGTGATGTTATAGAACACCGCCGCATAACCGCGCCCGGTAATCTGCGCCGGGTTCCAATAGCCAGGCTCGGCCAGCGCCTTGCCGGCTCGGTGATTAATCAGCACGAAAGCCGGCACCGGCTTCGTCGCCTTGTCGGGGAAGTAGATCGTGATGTTGATGGCGCCCTTGCCGCCCGGCCCGGAAAAGTTGATCGCCACGCGTTTCTCGTTCGGCGCCGGGGTGGCGACGGCAAAGCTCAGGTCCTTGGGGCGTCCCACCGGCGCGCGGCCATAGACGTGCTGGCGGAAAGCCTCCAGCAATTCCGGCCGGCGTTGTTGCTGCCACGCGGCGCGAGTCATGTTGGTCCCGCTCCACAGTTCCGGTATCGGATACTTTGGTTCAGCACTCATGGCAATTGCCTTACACGCGATCAACGACAGCCACAACAGCAACATCTGACGACGGGACTTCATTGTTCCTTCAACGCCCGGCTTCCCGACCGCCACCGCGCGCAGGTTTCGGCGACAGCTTGCAGATTCGCCAACGGCGTGCCGTAGAGAATGTCGTCGGCGGCCGCGACGAGGTGTGGGAAACCGGCCGTGGCGGCGATGACCGCGCGGGCGGCGGCCGCGCATTGCTCCGGCGTGCCGTGCCGCAGCAACGCCAGGTCAATGTTGCCCTTGGTGACAATCGTCGGCGCCAGTTGCCGGCGCGCCCAGCCGAGATCGTCAATGTTGCCGGACGGCGGCGCGGACAACGTTTCCAACACGTCGCAACCAACCTGGTTGAAGTAGCCGCGTTCGACCCACAGCCGCGACTGGCCACAACAGTGAAAATGCACCCGGCCACCGCGCGCGTGGATGTGGGCGCTGAGCCGTTGGGATTGCGGAATGATCAGCCGCTCATACACATCGGGCGACAGCAGTTCGGTGCCCCCCGCGCCGATCCAGAGGAAATCCACGCCGACGGCAAGGAGAATGTCGGCCATCCGGCACAACGCTTCCTCGGCCAACGCCATCGAACGCTCATACCGCGCGGTCTCGGTCAGCCAGGTCAGCACGGGGAAATCAGCAAACCCGCCGGTGCCGTAAAGGAAATAGGGCAGCTCGATCTGCACCTGCGAGCAGCCGTGGGGCCGCACCGCGTCGGCGAACGCGCCCCACTCGCGGGCGATCCGCTCGTCGTGCTCGCCAGCCGCGATGGCGCGGCTGAGCGCGTCCACGGCGTCGAGTTGATCCACGTGGGTCACGAACTCCTTGACGATGGTCAGGCCGCCGCCCGGTTGTTCGACCAGGTGGCGTTCGAACGCGCCCCATTGTTGCCGGTAATGCCGCTCGGACGCCTTGGCCGGACCGCGTTCAGTGGTCACCGCCAATGCCGGGTTGCAGAACAGTTCCGGCGCCGAGCCGCGCACGAACAGCGCGTGATAACCGCCCGCCGTCGCGGCGGCAAACTGGTCGTCGAGCGTCGCGTCCGTGACCCACGGCTTGCCGGCCAGGCTGGCGGCGAACAGCGAGTCCACCAGTGGCGCGAACAATACCCGGTCGGTGCGGCGGTGGTCCACCATGTCGAGCAGTTCGGTGCGATGGTCGGAGGTTGGGTTCATTCGAGGGCGATCAGCGAATCGAGGGAGCGGATGTAGATGCGATTGTCGCCGAACGTGAACGCCTGGCTGTAACCGAAGCGCGGCTTCGGACCGTCGAGCCAGACGCGCGGATTGCCGGTGGCGTAGGTGTGCGCGGCTCGTTGGGCGGGCGTCGGTTCCGCGCGCCGAACCGTGGTGCTGGCCACGGAAGTTCCGTCCAGCGTGGCCACACTCAGCGTGGCCACCGGCTCCTTGTCGCCGTCAGCCAACCCGTAGATGTGCCCCCCGGCGATGAGCAACAGGTGGCGGGTCCGCGGCACGACACCTTGGAAACGCTGAAAACTGCCGGCGAGGATCTTGCCCGTCAACGCATCGAGGATCGGGCCGCCCCGATGATAGAACTTGCCGGCATGATAAACCATCCACGGGGTATTGTCGCCCCACGCGGCTTTGCCGCCGAGATCGCCACCGTGCCAGAGCAGTTTGACGGTCAACGTGTCGCCCGCCAACGAAAACCGGAACGCCGCCGGCGGTTGAATTTCCGTGTCGCCCTTGTTGAGCCAACCGGCATGTTCACCCGCGCCACAGAAGAACGCCACGTCCGGCTCGTCGGATTTCACGAGAATCTGTTGGCCTTCACTGACCCAGCCGGTGACTTTCAACGGTTTGCCTTCCGGCAACAAATACGCGCTCGGCCCGGCGGCGAGGAGCACGTCTTTGCCCGCCACGCGGATCACGGCGGGCGTGACCATGCTGTAGGCCGCCGGCGGGTCTTCGCGAGACCAGAGCAGTTTGCCTGTCCGCCGGTCGAACGCCCGCATCGTGCCGCCCTGGTTGCTGAGCAACAAGTTGCCGTGCAGGATCGGCGAGCGGCCGACATTGCAGAAGGTCCAGCGGTTGCCGCGCGCGTAGGCAACCCATTGTTGTTTGCCGGCAAGGTCGAAACAGGCGAACCCGCCCCACAACGTCGCCACATACACGAACTGCCCGTCGCTGACCGGCGCGGCGAAGGCGTCGCCAAAGCACTCATAGCCGGCGCAGTACGGTCCGCGCCGGAACTTGTCGCGCATCAATCCCATTGTTCCGTACAACCGTTTGAGCGCCGCTTCGTGATCCTTGTCCTGCCATTCAGGTTGTTTTTCCTTTGCGTGGCCGGACTGGACATAGGCCACGATCAGTTCCGCCTCGCGGTCGAACCAAGCCTTCAACTCCTTGCGCAACGCCGGCGCGTTGCCGCCCGGCACGGCGGTCAGATGATCCACCTCGCGTTGCCACAGAATCTTGCCGGTCGCGCCGTCCACGCAAACCAACAACGGAAACACATTCTGCGGCCCCGTCTCGCACAGCACAAACACCTTGCCGGCCACGGCGACGGGTTGACCGTGCCCCCAACCCGGCAACGGCGTGGTCCATGCCACCTTGAAATCTTTGGTCGGCGGCTTCGCGGCGGGATAGACGCGCGCGCCGACCGGTCCGCCATAGCCGATCCATGAGGGTGCCGGCGCTTGGGCGCTCACCGAACAAGCCAGCCACAGCCAGCAAACGAACCACGCGTGCCGGCCCAACATCTGCGCTGTCATCGCGGACACCGCGCCTGTCACAGCCGGTACCGCCGCAGCGCCCACCAGCCGAGCAACCCCAGCCCCGCCAGCGCGAGGGCGGAAGGTTCGGGGATGACAATCAACGCGATGTCGTTGGCAATGCTGTCGCCACCGGCCACGAAGTCATACTGAATCTGCAAACCGGTGCCGCCCCAGAAGAACGTGGCGCCGTTGGTCATGCCAAAGAACTCGTTGCCAGCGGCCCACGGCGTCAGGCTCAGGTCCTCGACGATGACGAACAGGTCGCCGACGTTGACCGCCGCCACGACCGCGCCGGTCAGCGTGCCGCCGCCAAGGGTGAGGCTACCGACGACGAGTTGGTCGAAGTCCACGCCGGGCTGGAGAGGCGAACCGCCGACCTCGACGAACAGCGTGGAGTTGGTTTGCAGGTCGAGCGCGCCGGTCATGCTGAGCCGGCCGGGACTGAGGCCGGGGAAGAGCGTGCCGCCGGCGTTGACGGTGACAGCGTTGGCGAGCGTGCCGACGCCGCGGAGCGCGGCATTGTTGGTGATGACCAAGCCACCGGCAAAGTAGCTCGCGGTGTTCGTGCCGGAGAGGACGAGCGCGGCCGTCTGGAAGCCGTCGCCGATGACGCTGGCGACCGGATGCTCGTTGGTGGCAAAACCGATGATGGTCAGCGTGCCGCCGTGGACGCGAAGATGGTTGTTGCTGGTGACGAGGAGTTGGCCGACCACGGCGGCGCTGCCGGGGCCGGTGACGACAAACTGGTTGTTGGAGGCACCGTTGATGCCAAGCTGAAGCGTCTGGCCGATGGTCAACGCGGCGCCGTTGCTGACGATCAAGGCGTTGTTGAACGCAACAAAGCTGGGATCGGGGCGCTGGATGTTGCCGACGGTGACGTTGGTCGCGGCCCAAAAGGTCGCGCCGTCGCTGACCAACAAGGTGTTGTCGTGGCCGGCCAGCTTGGACAAGCCGGCGCTGACGTTGTTGCTGCTGAGGAAACCGACGAAAACGTTGCCGAGGTTGGTCCAGGTGGCGTTGCGGACTTCAACCCGGTTGTAGGCGGAGGTGGTGAAACTGTTGGCGTAGTCCGTCGCCGCCTGCGTGAACCCGATGAACAAGGGGCCGCCGTTGCTGACGCTGGCGCCGTTGTCCACGAGCAACTGGTGATTGGTGGCGATGGTGAAATAGGTGGGGCTGCCGACGAGGTTGGTCGAGGCGTTGATGCCGAGACCGATGTGCATGCCGCCCGCGAGCAGGTCCAGCCGCGTGTCGGGGCCGGTCACCCAAGCGGAGTTGTTGACGTTGGTGCGCAGATTGAGGTTCGGGCCGCCGATGAGGTAGCCGACGCGGAAGGCGCCAGCGGTGACGGTGACATTGGAGATGATCAGCCGATTGAAGTTGCCGCCCGGGTTCAGTCCGCTCATCAGGAATTGGTTCGTGGCCGGACTCACCACAAGCTGTCCGCCCAGCCCGCTGACGGAGGTGACGGTAGTGGTCGCGCCGGCGACGCCGGTTCCCACGGCGAAGCTGGAGCCAACCCACAAGGTGCTGCCGGCGTTGAGGTAGATCACGGACGTGCCCGTCTGGGTGCGCAGTTGGTTGGAGAGCACCAGCGAGGCACCGTTGTCCAACCGCACCCGCGCGCCGTTGCCGAGGTTGAGGCCAACGGTGCCGATGGCGCCGGTCGTGACCAGCGAAGCGTTGGTGACCACCAGCCAAGCCTGGCCGAGGGAGTTGGACAGAACCACGGTTACCAGTGGCGCGGTGAGGGAACTA
>CAZEQV010000175.1:0-7426 GCA_964514435.1 uncultured Verrucomicrobiota bacterium | reverse complement strand
TATCTCTTTGGAGTTCTGCAACTCGAACTCCCATGTCTCCTTGATCGTCCAACCGCGAACATTGCCTTTGTCGTCGAAGCGGATGTCCACTTTCTGCCAGTCCATCAGTTTCGGTTTGACCATGACTTCGCGGTCGTTGCCGAACTCCAATTCGACTTTCTCGTTGACCGGTATGTATTTCACGTTGGTGCGGCCAACAAATGAGTAAAGGTTGTCGGGCGTGACCGTGCGGAAGGCCATGACTGAGCCGTCCGGCAAGGGTTCATTCCCGAGCTTGCTCTTCTTGTCGTTGAAGAACTGGTAGTAGCGGATGACTTGATCGCCCCAACGTTCACGCTCGTACTTGTAGTAGCTGGTGACCGGCACCTCGGGTGCCTTGAACGACGGCATCCGTTTCGACCAACCGTTGGGAATCGTGTCGCGTCCCTCGACCGTGTACAGGAAGTACTCGGAGATGCCTTCCTTCACAATCTCGCGCGGGCGCGCGGCGGCTGCCTCCTCGGCCATGGCAAATCCTGCCGTAATAGTGCGCGACATGACCGGAGCCATCGGAGCAGGCATCGTTGCCGGGGGAGGGGGTTGGCCGGGACGCCCCGCCTGCGCCAGCATCCGGATTTCTTCCACCAACCGGATCACGCCGACGACCAATCGCACCTGCGTGTTCTCGTAGTCTTCACCACTGTTGTTGTTGATGCGAACGCTGCCGGCCAGTGTCATCATTTTTTCAAGCCGGTCGGCTTCGCAGACGTAATCGGCTGACCAACTGATGCCGCTGGTGAAATAGCGGATCTCGACCTGCACCTCACCGGCCACTTCGCTGTTGATCCGCCATTCCAACGTGTTGGTCACGCGCGGCGGGAAGCTCACGTCGAGCACGTCCACCTTGTCGGCTTGGGTCAGGGCGCGGAACTCGACGCTGGTGGGATCAATGAGCGTGTTGGCCCAGGAAAACTCCAGACGATTGATGCCTTTCTTGAAGGTGAGGAACCGTGTTTCGCGAACCATGGTGAGGTCGGCGGAATTGTAGATCGTGAGTTGGACGGAATCGCGTCCCGGCAACGTCACAACATTGATGCGGGCCTGCGCCGGTAAAGCGCAGACGCCGATCAACAGACAGAGAATGATCGTTTTCATGTTAGTAGCTGGCGGGTTCGTTGCCTTGGACGTTGATGCGGGTGAGCTTGAACGTGACCGTCGTTTTCTTGGCGCCGGTGGATTCGGCCGGCAGGTTCAACTCGTACTCGAATGTGAACGCGTCTTTGCGTTTGTATTCCTGTTCGTGCGAGTTCTTTTCCATCTTCCAGTAGCCCGGTATGCGCTCGACCACCACCAACGTGATTGGCTCCTTTTTGAAGTTCTCGATCTCGATCTTGTATTCCTCGTCCACGTCCCAGAGGACGATGTTGTTGCCGTTGTTGCGCCGGATGTTGACCCGGTCTTCTTTCATTTTGCGTTGGGTGACTTTCACGTCGCGCGATTGGCCGATGAACAATTTGAGTTCCCGGTCCACGGGCGTGAGTGACACCCAATCCTCGCCGGTGAAGGCCACGCCGCCTTCGGGCTTGGCCTTGCCGGCATCGTCGAGTTCACGGGTCTTGAGGAAAATGCGCGCCTTGCCGGGCAATAGCGTGTGCACGCCGAGTTTGGATGCTTTGTCGTTCATGATCTTGTACGAGAGTGGAATCCCGACGGTGTTCTTTTCGTATTCGGGGTCCCACGGCTGAGAGGTGGCGTCCCACGTGAGAAGTTTCTTGATCGGCAGTCCGTCAATTTTCTCAGAAAGCATTTCCAGAATTTCCTCGTGGGCGATGGTCTTCTTGAAGTCCACGCCGTAGCCAACGCTGATTTCGGCCTCGGTCAGATCCTCGCCAGAGTCGTTGCGCAGTCGAAGATAATTACGGAGGACCAACGATTTTTCGTCCGGCTCGGCCACCGCCTTGTACACGATGTCGCGGGACAACCCCCCAAGCAGGTAGGAGATGCGGACGCGCTCTTCCTGGGCGGCCGGGCTGCTGATTTCCCAGATCAACGCGTTTTCGTTGGGCGGGTAGCTGGTGTTGAGAATGAGAACCTTGTCGGGGCTCTTCAACATCCGCACTTGAATGGACGAGGCGTCAATGTTCACGCCGCGCCAGGAGAAATCCACTTTGTTGACGCCCTTCTGCAGCGTGATGATGCGTTCCTCCTCGACGAGCGTGGCGTCGGGATTGGTCAGCGACATCACCACGCGGGCGCGTTCCGGCAAGGCGACGAGCTTGACTCGCGCGTGGGCGATGTTGGCGGTGAGCAGCGCGAGAGCTGTGGCGATTAGAAGACGGTGTGGGTTCATTTTATTCTGCCTCCATTTCATGGCTTTCGAGGATGTTGACACCACGCGCCGGGAAAGGTTCCCGGAAATTTCGAGAGTGAGCGTAACAATCCTCCCGTCTGAATCAATCCCGCAGTGGGAACGGCTTGGAGCAAACCGTTGCAAAGCCAGGATGATTGCCCTATAAACTCGCCTCACATTACGGAGTCGCCATGCCAACAGTGGAATTTCTCAATGCCGGCAAGAAGATCGAGTGCGGCAAGTTCGCCAACCTGCGCAAGGTGGCGATCTTGAACGATGTTGACGTGTACAAAGGCCCCAACCAAGTTACCAACTGCATGGGCAACGGCCTCTGCGGCACCTGCTTCGTCGAAGTCGTGGAAGGCGCGGAAAATCTCTCCGCCCCCAATCGCCGCGAGATGCGCGCCCTCAAAGGCAAACCGGCCAACTACCGCCTGAGCTGTCAATGTCAGGTTACCGGCGACATTTCCGTCATCACGGCGGCTGCATTGGATTGATTGGGATGCTGTATTCCGCATGAAACCGGCCACCTCGCTTCAAGAAATCACCACGGGATTGTTCGGCTGGGCCGGCTACCACGAACAGTGGAAAGTTGATTTCAACAGCTACGCGCTGCGCACGGACGAAGGCGTGTTTCTCATTGATCCCACGCGACCGGAGCCAGCGGTGATGGAGAAGATCAAACACCTCGGCGAGGTCATCGGCATCCTGTTGACCAACGAAAACCACAGCCGGGACGCTGACTGGTTTCGCAAACATTTCGAGGCGCAGGTCTACGCCCACGAAAAAGCCAAGGGCGATTGTGAGATTAAACTCGACGTGCTGTTGATGGACAACGAAACCTTGCCGGGCGGCATTCGGGTCATTCACATGCCCGGCGCCTGTTCCAGCGAAGTCGCATTCTACACGCCGAAATCCAAAGGCATTGTCCTGCTGGGCGACACGCTTCTGAACAATGACGGCGAGGGGCTGTCATACCTGCCCGATCCGTATCTCGATGACAAGAAGGCGGCCAAGAAATCCGCGCAGAACTTGCTCAAACTGAAATTTCAAACCCTGACTTTTGCCCATGGCAAACCGCTGACCGGCAACGCCCGCGAGCAACTGGCGAAATTCCTGACCGGCCGCGCCCGCAAACCCAAAAAGAAGAAGGCAAACTCATGAGCCAACAATACAACAAAGGCATCAAACGACTCCGCCGCCTCCGTTATGCCAAACGCAAACGGCAGGCCGCCAAACTCAAGGTCGCTGCCAAAAGCTGACACGTCCGGCCCGTCTGAGGGGACGGTCTCTTCATGCGCGTGGCGCTTTTCATCCCTTGTTTCGTGGACCAGCTTTACCCGAACGTCGGGGCGGCCATGGTCAAGGTGTTGCAGCGTCTGAACGTGGACGTCTATTACCCTCGCGAACAAACCTGTTGCGGCCAGCCCGCGTTCAACACCGGCTACTGGGACGAAGCGCGCACATTGGCCAGCCGGTATCTTGAGGTCTTTGCGGATGCGGAGGCGATTGTATGCCCGTCGGGTTCCTGCACGGCAATGGTGCGGCAGTTTTACCCTGAACTACTCGGTAAACCCACGCATCTCACCGCCAACACGTTCGAGTTCGGCGAATTCCTCGTCAGAAAACTCGGGGTCACGGATGTCGGCGCCGCGTTCCCGGCCAAGGTCACGTACCACGATTCCTGCCATGCGTTGCGCGAATTGCGTCTCAAGAACGAGCCGCGCGAATTGCTGCGCCACGTGGCCGGCCTCGAACTGATCGAAATGGACCAAGCCGAGACCTGCTGCGGGTTTGGCGGCACGTTCTCCGTGAAGTTTCCCATGATCTCCTACGCGATGGACGAAGTGAAATGCCAGTCCATCGCCCGCACCGGCGCCCAATACGTCTGCAGCGCCGACTCCAGTTGCCTGATGCAGATTGCCGGCTACTTGCAACGCCACAAGGTGCCGGCCAAAACCATTTCGCTCGCGGAGATTCTCGCGTCGCAATGAGCCTGCCGTCCCAACAATTCACCGCTGCCGCCACGGCCAAGTCCGCCGACCTCCGTCATCGCGCTGTCATCCAGAAAGCCATCGGCAGCTACGATCTCGCGGTCAACAAGGGCAAATCGCGGTTCTCCGACTGGCAGGAAGCCCGATCGCGCGCGGCGGCCATCAAATGGGACGCCGTCAATCACCTCGACCGGTATCTCGAAGAGTTCGAGCGAAACTTCACAGCGCGTGGCGGCCGGGTTCATTGGGCTGAAACTGCCGACCAAGCCCGCGCCATCATCCTCGACATTGCCCGGCATCGGTCCGTCAAGAAGGCCGTCAAATCCAAGTCCATGGCCACCGAGGAGATTCACCTCAACGACGCCCTCGAAGCGGCCGGCATCCACACGGTCGAGACCGACCTCGGCGAATACATTTGCCAACTCCGCCAGGAACCGCCGTACCACATCGTCACGCCCGTGATGCATCTGACCAAGGCGGACATCGCACACACGTTTGAAGAGAAACTCGGCACGCCACTCACCGACAATGCCGAGGAACTCACCATGATCGCCCGCGAAAAACTCCGGCAAGAGTTCGTCACGGCCGACATGGGCATCACGGGCGCCAACTTTCTGGTCGCTGATTCCGGCATGATTGCCATCACCGAGAACGAGGGCAATGCCCGCCTGAGTTTTTCCCTGCCGCGCATCCATGTCGCCCTTGTCGGCATTGAGAAAGTAATTCCCCGCACTGAACAACTCGCCTTGCTCTGGCCGTTGCTGTCCACCAGCGGCACCGGCCAGCCCATCACCGCCTATAGCTCGCTCATCGGCGGCCCCCGGCAACCCGGCGAGGCCGACGGGCCCGAGGAGTTCCACGTCATCCTTCTCGACAACGGACGCACCCGGCTGCTGGCCGACACCGAACAACGCGACGCGCTACACTGCATTCGCTGCGGCGCCTGCCTGAACACCTGTCCCATCTACAAGAACATCGGCGGTCACAGCTATCACACCACGTACCAGGGACCCATCGGCTCCGTCATCACCCCGCACCTGCGCGACGCCGAACAATGGTCGCATCTCTCCTATGCCAGCAGCCTGTGCGGTTCCTGCACCGACGTGTGCCCGGTGCGCATTGATCTGCATCATCATCTTCTGCACAACCGGCGCAACGCCGTGCAACGCAAATTCGACAACCCGCTCCAACGCCTCGCCTTCAAAATGTGGTTGTGGGTCATGCAAGACGCGGCGCGTTACCGGCTGGCCGGCAAGCTCGGAATGTGGGCCTTGCGATTCGGCCTCGCCTCACCGGCCGCGAAGCCGTGGACGCACACCCGCGACCTTCCGCCTCCTCCCCGCCAAAGTTTCCGCGATTGGTGGGACGATCAACACCCGTCATGAATGCCGCCCGCCAAAACATCTTGAACCGCGTCCGCTCCGCCCTCCAGACGCAAGCGCACCGGCCCGTTTCGCCGACCGGCAAGGAAATCTTCCCCCCCATTGCCGATCCGGCCGCGCGATTCCGGGAAGAGTTCCTCGCGTTGAAAGCCGACCTCATCGAATCGCCCGACCAACTCCGATCTTTCCTTGCCGGGTTCAAACGAATCGCCACCGATGGTTCAAACGTGGTCCGGCAAGCTGTGGGCGACGGCAACGCTTCCGTCCGCGAAGCCGATCTGGGCGTGACCGGCTGCGATTGCCTGGTGGCCATGACCGGCTCGATCATCGTGAACGCCAAGCTCTGTGGCGGACGCGCCCTGTCTGTGTTGCCGCCTGTTCATCTGGTGGTAGCGCGCCGCGATCAAATCCTGCCGGACCTCGAAGCAGCGATGGCCTTGCTGCATCAACGCTACGAGGGACGTTGGCCGAGTCAGTTGAGCGTGATCACCGGCCCCAGTCGCACGGCGGACATCGAAAAAATCTTGGTGATGGGCGCGCACGGCCCGAAACGGCTGGCACTGTATTTTGCCGACGTTGGCTGATGAAAATTGGGTTTGCTCCTGCTGGGGCAATCATCTATCTACGCCGTCCGTGGCGATTCTCGGGAAACTCGGTCGCGGCCTGGCTTTTGCAGGGATGCTGGTCATCTGCTTTTGCCTGGCGGGCGGACATTGGGCGGTGATGCAGACTGTCGCGTGGGCGCAGATGTTGCGTGAATACTCACAGCAACAATCGCTGGTCAAAGCGATCTCCGACACGTTCGACGGGCAGCATCCCTGCAACATTTGCCACAAGGTTCAACAAGGCGCATCGCAGGAGAAACCCGACAGCGGCCATCAACCAGTCCCGGAACGATTAACCGGCATCATTCCGTCTGTGTGGACATGGTCGCCAATGCTTTCAGGCCGGGACTGTTTCGAACCACTGTTTCTTGCGGTGGAAGGCCCGGTATGGTCGCCACCTGTTCCACCGCCACGCTCACTCCTCTCGTAGCCAGTCGCACCGGACTTCTGTCCGCAACCAACCAAAATTCAAAGAGAGGAAATCATGAAAGCTTTGTACGCAGGATTGTTGTCGTTTGCCGTGACCGCAGCAGCGGTGGATACGAATGATGTAAAGCAGTTGCCCAGTGTGACCGTGCACGGGCAGTTGCCTTCGATGGAACGCATGGACGCAGAAGCCGCGTTGGCGCGCACAGCGGGCGGCGCGGACCTCGTCGGCGCGGAAGAATTCCGCGACGGCCGGGCGCGGACACTCGAAGATGTGCTGGCGTGGACGCCCGGCGTGTTCGCGCAGGAGCGGCAGGAAGGCTCGGAAGTGCGCCTGTCCATCCGCGGCTCGGCGTTGGACCGTGGTTATCATTTACGCGGAGTGAAACTGTTGCTGGACGGCGTGCCGGTCTCGTTCGCCGACGGGAGCGGCGATTTTCAAAATCTCGACCCGCTGACGCTGCAATTCGTGGAAGTTTGGCGTGGACCGAATGCGTTGCCATACGGCGCCACCACGCTGGGCGGCGCGATCAATGCCGTCATGCAGACCGGTAGCGATGCGTCACGGGCGCAAGCAAGAATCGAAGCCGGAAGCTGGGATACCTACCGGGCTCAGTTGAGTTCCGGCGGGGTTTGGACCAACGGCGATTACTACGTCAGCGCCACGGCGCCGAAGAAGGACTTCTCCAC
>CAZEQV010000174.1:0-7450 GCA_964514435.1 uncultured Verrucomicrobiota bacterium | reverse complement strand
ATGTTGATCCCGTGCGCGATGCAATGACTGTAGGCGATGATCAACGACGGCCCGTTGTACGATTCGGCTTCGAGGAACGCCCGTAACGTGTGTTCGTCGCGCGCCCCCATCGCCACGCTGGCGACATACACGTTGCCGTACGTCATCGCGATCAATCCCAGGTCCTTCTTGCCGGCCGGCTTGCCGCCCGCCGCGAACTTCGCCACGGCCGAGCGCGGCGTCGCCTTGGACATCTGACCGCCCGTGTTGGAATACACCTCGGTGTCCAACACGAGGATGTTCACGTTCCGGCCGCTGGCCAGCACATGATCCAACCCGCCGAATCCGATGTCATACGCCCAACCGTCGCCGCCCATGATCCAGACGCTCTTCTTCACCAACATATCCGCCAGCCCAAGCAACTGGCTCACCATCGCTCGCTGAGCGGCATCCCCCTGGTCTTTCAACCGGGCGAGCTTGCCTTTCAGTTCTGCCACGCGAATCCGTTGCTCATAGATACCGGCTTCGTCCTTCTGATCGGCGGTCAACAGACCGCGAACCAACTCATCACCAAGCTGCGGCGCCAGTCGTTTCGCCAGTTCGCAGGCAAACTCGGTTTGCTTGTCCAACGACACACGAAACCCGAGTCCGAACTCAGCGTTGTCTTCGAACAGCGAATTGCACCAGGCCGGTCCCCTTCCCTCGGCATTCACCGTCCACGGAGTCGTCGGCAGATTGCCGCCGTAGATCGAGGAACAGCCGGTCGCGTTCGCCACGATCATCCGGTCGCCAAACAACTGGCTGACCAACTTCACGTACGGCGTCTCACCGCAGCCCGCACACGCGCCGCTGAACTCAAACAACGGTTCCTGCAATTGCTGATGCGGAATCAAGTTCGTCTTAAGTTTCCGCCGATCCATTTCCGGTATCCCTAGGAAGAAGTCCCAGTTCGTCCGCTCCGTCTCACGCAAGGGCGGTTGCGAGGCCATGTTGATGGCTTTCAACCGCGTTTCGCTCTTGTTGCGGGCCGGGCAGATGTCCACGCACACACCGCAGCCGGTGCAATCCTCGGGCGCAACCTGGATGGTGAACTTCAATCCCGTGGACTTCCATTCGCGATCTTTTGCGTCGCACGACTTGAACGTGGCCGGCGCCTTGTCCAACACCGACGGTTCGTACGCCTTGGCGCGAATGACGCCATGCGGACACACCAACGCGCATTTGCCGCATTGGATGCACACAGCGGGATCCCATACCGGAATCTCCAGCGCGATGTTTCGCTTTTCCCATCTCGCCGTGGCCGTCGGGAACGTTGCGTCACAGGGCAGCGCGCTGACCGGCAGATTGTCGCCCCTGCCGGCAATGATCGCACCCAGCACGTTGCGCACAAAGGCCGGTGCCTCCTTCGGCACCGGCGGCGTCAACTCGATGCGACTGTCCACCCGGTGCGGCACTTGCACCTGGAACATGTGGGCCAAGGTGTTGTCCACCGCCTTCAAGTTCATCTGCACGATTTCATCGCCCTTCTTGCCGTACGTCTTGCGGATGGACTCCTTGATCGCCTCGATCGCCTCTTCCTTCGGCAACACACCCGAGATGGCGAAGAAACACACTTGCATCACCGTATTGATGCGCCCGCCCATACCACTCTCGCGGGCGACCTTGTACGCGTCAATCACATAGAACTTCAGCTTCTTGCGAACCATCTGTTCCTGCAACGAGCGCGGCAGCTTCTCCCACACCTCACCGGGCCCGTATGCGGTGTTCAGTAAAAACGTCCCGCCCGGCACCGCGTCCTTCAGCAGATCGTACCGCTCCAAGAATACCGGCTGATGACACGCGATGAAATTCGCCTTGCTGATCAAGTACGTTGAGCGAATCGGTTTCGGCCCGAACCGCAGATGCGACGTGGTCGTCGAACCCGACTTCTTTGAATCGTACACGAAGTAGCCCTGCGCAAAGTTTGGCGTGTTCTCGCCGATGATCTTGATCGAGTTCTTGTTCGCGCCCACCGTGCCGTCGGAACCCAGACCGTAGAACAACGCCCGCACCACGTCATCGGACTCCGTGGAAAAATCCGGATCATAGAACAGGCTGGTTTGCGTGACATCATCATTGATGCCAACCGTGAAATGATTCTTCGGCTGTGGCTCGCCCAGATTGTCCAGCACCGCCTTGACCATGGCCGGCGTGAACTCCTTCGATGACAGACCATACCGGCCGCCGACCGCTTTGAGGCTCCGCCCCATTTCATGCAGCGCGGTCAGGCAATCCTGATACAACGGCTCGCCCGACGAACCCGGCTCCTTTGTCCGATCCAAGACGGCCAGACTCTTCACGCTCGCCGGTATCGCCTCCACAAAATCCTTCGCGCTCCAGGGACGAAACAGACGCACCTTCAACACACCCACCTTCTCGCCCTGCCCGGTGAGGTAATCCACCGTCTCATGCGCCGTCTCGCACCCGGAACCCATCAGCACCACCACCCGCTCCGCGTCCGGCGCCCCGTGATACTCAAACAGCCGGTACGCCCGCCCCACGCGCTTGGCAAACGCGTCCAGGTGTTTCTGCACCATGGCCGGGCACCTCCCATAGAAGGGATTGACCGTTTCACGGGCTTGGAAATACACGTCAGGATTCTGCGCCGTCCCCCGCAACACGGGCCGGTCAGGTGACAACCCGCGCCGCCGGTGTTCCAACACAAACTGGTCATCAATCAACGCCCGCAAATCCTCGTCGCTCAACATCTCGATCTTGCCCACCTCGTGAGACGTGCGGAAACCGTCGAAGAAATGCACAAACGGGAGCCTCGACTCCAACGAGACCGCCTGCGCAATCAAAGCGAAATCATGCGCTTCCTGAACGGAGTTCGAGCAAAGCATCCCCCACCCCGTCTGGCGCGCGGCCATCACGTCCTGATGATCGCCAAAAATCGACAGCCCCTGCGCGGCCAACGACCGCGCGGCAATATGAAACACGGTTGGCGTCAACTCACCGGCAATCTTGTACATGTTGGGAATCATCAACAGCAGCCCTTGCGACGCGGTGAACGTCGTGGCCAGCGAGCCTGTTTGCAGCGCGCCGTGGATCGCGCCCGCCGCCCCGCCCTCGCTCTGCATTTCCACGACCGAGGGGATCGTGCCCCACAGGTTCTTCACACCTTCCGACGCCCATTGATCCGCCCATTCCCCCATCGGTGATGAGGGCGTGATCGGGTAAATCGCAATTACTTCATTGAGCCGGTACGCCACATGAGCCACCGCCTCGTTCGCATCCATCGTCAAGAACTCTCGCGTATTCATATTCTCCTTTGGTTTCCTTCAACAGATTCTCGGCACATCCTCACCGGTCGGACGATCCACGATCCTTTCGCCCCCGATGATAGTTTTCAAAAGTGTCATCCCGGCCGGCTCCGCCTCGCACCGGCCAATCACCCGCGCCTCACGTCCCAGCGGATGTTGACGCATTGCGCCCACCACTTTCTCCGCATCCTTGCCGGCACAGAACACAACCACGCGCCCCTCGCTGGCAATCGTCAGCGGATCCAGTCCCAACAAATCACACGCGCCCTGAACTTCCCGGCTGATCGGCAACGATTCCTCATCCAAACGCACCGCCACGCCCGACGCTTCGGCGATGTCACAGACCGCCACCGCCAAACCGCCTCGTGTCGGATCGCGCATCGCGTGAACATCCGCCCCGGTATCAAGCACCGACTTTACCAGCGACCACAACGGCGCCACATCGCTGACCACACTGGTGGAAAACGCAATCCCTTCACGCCGGCTCAACACCGCGACACCGTGTTCCGCCAACGTCCCGCTCACGATCACGGCGTCACCGGCCTTGGCCGAATGCCCGCTTACCGGCCGGCGCGTCACCACCCGACCGATGCCGGCCGTGTTGATGTAGATGCCCTCGCATTTCCCGCGTTCGACCACCTTCGTGTCGCCGGTCACCACGTCCACACCGGTCTCTCTCGCCGTGGCCTGGACCGATTCCACAATTCTTTTCAGGTCGGCCACCGGCAGACCTTCCTCCAAAATCAACGCCAGGCTCAAGCACACCGGCTCGGCGCCCTGAACCGACAAATCATTCACCGTGCCACTCACCGCCAACCGTCCAATGTCACCGCCGGGAAACAGATACGGCGTCACCACATACGAATCCGTGGTGAACGCCAGCTTGACCGTTCCCACCTTCAACACCGCGCTGTCGTCCATCGGACGCAAGACCGGATTGTCGAGCCGCCCGGCAATCACTTCGTTCACCAACTCGCGCGTCAACATTCCGCCGCCACCGTGCGCCAACAATATGCGGTCGCTTCTCACGCGGCTTTTCTCCCTTCGTACTTGAAGTACGCGGCGCAGGTGCCTTCGCTCGACACCATGCACGGTCCGACCGGATTCGATGGCGTGCAGCCGCGCCCGAACAACCGGCAATCCAACGGCGAACACACCCCGCGCAACACGTCGCCGCACTTGCAGGCCGGATTCACCCGCGCCTCGCGGAATTGCACCCCCAGCGCGGTCGCCGCATCATACCGGGCAAACTGCGGTCGAATCGCCAGCCCGCTGCCGGCGATCACGCCGATGCCCCGCCAGCTCACGTCGCACGGCTCAAACACATCCGCCAGCAACCGCTGCGCCGCCGTGTTCCCGCTTATTCCCACCGACCGGCTGTATTCAATCTCCACCGCCGCGCGACCATCCCGGATCTGCTCCAGCAGCATCGTCACTCCCTTCATAATGTCCCAGGCCTCGAACCCGGTCACAACACACGGAATGTGATGTTCGTCGGAGAGAAACTGGTACAACTTCGCGCCCGTGATGACGCTGACGTGACCGGGACAAAGAAAACCGTCAATCCCCAGTTCTTGGTCTTTCACCAACGCCCGCATGGCTTGCGGCATCGTTTTGTGCGCGCACAACACGGAGAAATTATCCAACCCCAACTCCGCCGCATGTCGAATCGCCGCCGCCACCGTGGGCGCCGTCGTCTCGAATCCGATTCCCAAAAACACCACACGCGGCGACGGACATTCCCGCGCGAGCAACACCGCGTCCATCGGCGAATACACAATCCGCACATTCGCGCCCGCCGCCCGCTCGCGTTCCAGCGACGAGCTGCTGCCGGGCACTCGCAACAGGTCGCCGAAGGTCGTCACCACCACGTCCGGCCGCTGCGCCAGTTCCACGGCAGCATCAATAAAATTGGTGTCGGTCACGCAAACCGGACAGCCCGGCCCGGAAATCAGGTGGACCGACGACGGCAACAGTTTCCGCAGACCTGTGCGGAATACCGCCATCGTGTGCGTGCCGCAGACCTCCATCAACTTCACGTCGCGGCCGATCTCTCGCGCCAACTCTTCGGCTTTGGAAACCAACGTTTTCATACCGGCACCTCCGCCAGATCGCGGTTGCGTCGAATCGCCTCCAGCTCCTCCACTTCACTTTCATCCCACTTGTGAATGGCGAAACCGGCATGAACCAACACGTAATCGCCCAACCGCGCATCTTCCACCAACGACACGTCCACTTCGCGCAGGGCGCCATTCGCGGATATTGTCGCCGTCGAACCGTTCAACTCCACTATCCTTGCTGGCACCGCTAGACACATGATCGCCGCATCCTTTCTGCCGCCACGGCCGCTTGTCCCAGAGCCAACCCGCCGTCGTTGGCCGGCACGTTCACATTGGCAAACACCTGAAACTTGCCGGCCTGCAACCGCTCCAACGTCCGGCACAACAGCAATTCGTTCTGGAAAACCCCGCCGGACAATGCCACGGAATTAATTCCACGTTCGTCGCGCGCGCGTTGGCACACGGCGGCAACCGATGCGGCCACCGTGTTGTGGAACCGCGCCGCCATGGGTCCGGTGGGCTTGCCCAACGCCACATCCGCCATGATTGCGCGGATCATGTCGCCGAAATCCAGCACGCCGCCGACAAGTTCGAACGGGTACAAACCGGCTTCGCTCTTGTCGGCGGCCTCTTCCAGACGGATCGCAGCTTGCGCCTCATACGTGGCGATGTCACAGAGACCCAACATGGCCGAGACCGCGTCGAAGAGCCTACCCGCGCTCGACGTGACCGGGGCGTTGAATCCGCTGGCGATCATGTCCCGAACCAAATCCGCGTTGCGGTGCGGCGATCTCAACCCCTCGGCCAGCAACACGCTGGCCGCCATGCGCCACGGTTCGCGCACCGCCATGTCACCGCCCGGCAGCCTGTACGTCTTGAAATGCGCCACGCGCTCGAAATCCGACCGGTCACAGATCAGAAATTCGCCGCCCCATACTGTCCCGTCCGTGCCCCAGCCCGTCCCATCGAGCGCCACGCCAATTACTTTGTCCAACAGCTCGTGCTCGGCCATGACGCTGACGATATGGGCGTGGTGATGTTGCACGGCGATGCGTTTCGCGTCGGGGCGCTCGCCCGCGATTCGCGTGGACAGATAGGCGGGATGCATGTCGTGTGCGATGGCCGCGGGTTGCACCCGCATCAACCGTTGCCACTCGGCGATCTCGCGCGTGAAGTGCTGATACGTAGCGAAGGTCTTGAGGTCGCCGATGTGTTGCGAAAGAAACGCCCAACCTTCCCGGGCCAGACAGAATGTGTTCTTCAACTCGCCGCCGACGGCCAACAAGTGCGGGCAGTCATCCGCAATCCGAATCGCGCTGGGCGTGTACCCCCGGGCGCGGCGTATCATCTGCCGCTGGCTGTTGACGACGCGCACCACGGAATCATCGCACTTGTGGACGATGGCGCGGTTGTGAGTGAGCACGGCATCAGCCACGGACTTCATCAACGGCGCAAGCTCCATCTCTTCGCTGATGATCGGTTCGTCCGCGAAGTTGCCGCTGGTCATCACCAACGCCTCGAAGTGCGACATCAGCAAATGATGGATCGGCGTGTAGGGGAGAAAGGCGCCCATCGTGCCGGTATCCGGCGCGAGGGCGGCCGGCAACGTGGAGGATTCGCGTCGCACCAGCACTATTGGCCTCGCCACGCTGAGCAGTTCGGCTTCTTCGGCTTCGTTGACCCGGCCATGTTGCATCAGAGTCGCCAGATCGCGGAACATCACCGCAAACGGTTTGTGCGGGCGATGCTTTCGTTGGCGCAACCGTTGCACCACCCCGGCTTGGAAGGGATCGCACGCGAGATGGAACCCGCCGAGGCTTTTCACGGCCACAATCTTGCCGGCCCGCAACGCCGACACGGCCGCTTCCAGGGCTGTCCGCGCGCCTGGCATGCGCGGGCCCTTCCATTCCAACGCGGGACCGCATGTTTCACAGGCATTCGGCTGGGCGTGAAATCGGCGGTCACCGGCATCCTGGTATTCGCGGTCGCACGGCGGACACATTTTGAAGGTGGCCATTGAGGTCTGCGCGCGGTCATACGGCAAATCGCGGATGATGGTGAATCGGGGACCGCAATTCGTGCAGTTGATGAAGGGATAACCGGCGCGGC